>NZ_JAVWTF010000002.1:0-53177 GCF_036667855.1 Aurantimicrobium sp.
CCCCCAGCTGCACGCCAGTGAGAACTTTCTTCAGCTCCAGGGTGAGCTTGTCGACACCGAAGACAAGATTCAGGCAGCACGCCGTTTCTACAACGGTGGCGTTCGTGAGTTCAACACCAAGATCCTCACCTTCCCCAACAACATGTGGGCAAACAAGTTGAAGTTCGATAAGCGCGACTTCTTCGATGTTGCAGATGCTGCAGCTATCGCCGAGCCTCCACGTATTCAGTTCTAATCAGAACTCCTGAGAGCTAGAGCTCTATGTATTCCGCAATCGCTGCGAATAAGCGCAACACCATCTTCATCATGTTGGTGTTCCTCGTGATCATTGGCGGTTTGGGGTGGTTCGCTGCCTATATGTATGGCGATATCAATATCGCCATCTTCACTGTGGTGATTGCTGCGGCTTATGCCTTCTTCCAGTACTACCTCGCTAGTTCACAGGCGCTCTCGATGGCAGGAGCCATCGAGATTCAGAAGGCAGACAACCCCCGGTTGTTCCGCATTGTGGAGAACCTCTGCATTGCCACAGGCACTCCCATGCCCAAGGTTTACATCATCAACGACCAAGCCCCCAATGCTTTTGCCACGGGCCGTGACCCCCAGCATGCCTCAGTTGCGGCCACATCGGGCTTGCTTGATCTGATGGATGACGCTGAGCTCGAGGGCATCATGGCTCATGAGCTTGGTCACGTGCGCAACTATGACATCCGCGTCTCCATGATTGTGTTTGGGCTTGTTGTCGCCGTCGGCTTCCTGGCCGACATGCTCGTTCGGATGTCGTTCTTTGCCGGCAACCGCCGAGACGACAACGGTGGGGGAGGTAACCCGGTCGTGATGATCTTTGGCCTGGTTGCCATGATCATTGCCCCGCTGGTGGCCACCATGGTGCAATTAGCCATTTCCCGCCAGCGTGAATACCTCGCAGATGCCACGGGAGCACTCACCACCCGTCACCCCGAGGCTTTAGCTAGTGCCCTGCAGAAGCTGGGTGCCTATGGTCGCCCCATGCAAAAGCAGAGCTCGAGCATGGCGCACATGTGGATTGCAGACCCTGAGAAGCCAGGTCTAGCAGAGCGCATGCTCTCAACCCACCCACCCATCGCGGAGCGCATCGAGCGTCTCCACGAAATGGGTGGAAAGTTCTAGTGCCCTAAGATTTGGTTATGACCTCGAAGCACGTTGCTGGCCCCACTCTGGACGAGTTTGAGGCCGCCCGCGCCACCGTGGCCAAGGTGGCACAGTCCACTCCGATGGAAACCTCTCGTTACCTCAGTAGCCTGCTGGGCTCCGAAGTCTTTCTCAAGTGTGAAAACCTGCAGCGCACCGGAAGCTACAAGCTCCGAGGCGCCTATAACCGTCTGTCTCAGCTCACCCCCGACGAGCGTGCCAAAGGTGTCATCGCAGCATCTGCTGGCAACCATGCACAGGGTGTGGCCCTCGCTGCCCGTGAACTAGGAATCAAAGCCACCATCTTCATGCCTCTCGGTGTTGCCCTGCCCAAGCTCGAAGCAACCCGCGAATACGGTGCTGAGGTAGTCCTGGCTGGAAACATCTTCAATGAGTCGCTCAAGGCTGCCAAGGAGCGTGCGGCAGAAACCGGCGCCATCTTTATTGCGCCCTTCGACCACGAGCACGTCATCACCGGTCAGGGAACTCTGGGCCTGGAAATCTTGGACGAAGTCCCCGACGTGGACACCATCATTGTTCCCATCGGTGGCGGTGGCCTCATCTCCGGTGTTGCCTCTGCGGTGAAGCAGAAGGCTGCGACTCTGGGTCGCACCGTGCGCATCATTGGTGTGCAGGCAGAGAACGCTGCGTCATACCCGCCCTCGCTCGCAGCTGGCGAACCCGTCAATGTCGAGGTTCAGCCCACCATCTGTGACGGTATTGCTGTTGCTCGCCCTGGAACCTTGAACTTCGACATCATCAAAGACACCGTGGATGAGGTCGTCACCGTTACGGACGATGACACTGCCCGTGCTTTGGTCATGCTGCTCGAACGAGCAAAGCTCGTTGTCGAGCCAGCAGGTGCTGTCGGTGTTGCCGCCATCATGGCGAAGAAGATCAAGAAGAGCGGAAAGACCGTTGCCATCCTCTCGGGTGGAAACATCGACCCTCTTCTACTGCAGCGCATCGTGGGTCATGGTCTTGCTGCTTCCGAGCGTTATCTCAAACTCCGCGTCATGCTTCCTGACCGTCCCGGTCAGCTCGCTCGCACAGCAGAGATTGTGTCCGAACAGAACGCCAACGTGGTTGAGGTTCTCCACACCCGTCACGGACGTGGTTTGCAGATCAGTGAAGTCGAACTCGAACTCCACATCGAAACTCGTGGCAAGGAACACCGCAAGCAGGTCGTGAAGGCCCTGCGCGATGAGGGCTACAAAGTCCGCATCAGCGACGACATCTAAGTCTTAACGAATAAAGCCTCCCCATCGGGAAGGCTTTATTGCTGAAGTAATGAGTTAGCCGGTGAAGGTGGCTACGTTGATGACCTCAACCGCAATGTCTTTGCCGTTGGGAGCAGTGAAGACAGTCTTCTCGCCGACCTTGAGGCCGAGGATGGCAGCACCCATGGGGCTGCTCTCGCTGTAGACGGTGTAGTCGGTGCCAGCGGCAATCTCGCGGTTACCAAGCAGGAAGACAGATTCTTCACCGGCAATGGTTGCGGTAATGACGGTTCCGGTCTCCACAACGCCAGAGCTTTCGGGAGCTTCGCCCACCTTGACGTCCTTGAGCAGTGCAGTCAGGGTGCGAATACGAGCCTCGATCTTGCCCTGCTC
Source organism: Aurantimicrobium sp. (assembly GCF_036667855.1). Lineage (NCBI taxonomy): Bacteria > Bacillati > Actinomycetota > Actinomycetes > Micrococcales > Microbacteriaceae > Aurantimicrobium > Aurantimicrobium sp. The sequence continues at coordinate 2,784 of NZ_JAVWTF010000002.1, forward strand.
GTCCTTGGCAGCGTGGTAGCCGCCGTTTTCCTTGAGGTCACCCTCTTCGCGGGCTGCTTCAATGCGCTTGGCAATCTCTTCACGACCCGTCGTGGACAGGGTGTCGAGTTCCCCCTTGAGGCGGTCATACGCCTCTTGGGTGAGCCATGTTTCTTTGATTTCTTCGCTAGCCATACGTTTCAGCCTAGGTGAGCCAACAACGGTAGACCAAACCCGTGGTGGCGGGCTGGCTGGTGGTGATGGTCTCTGAAAAGTCGCGAATTCGCTGACTGGAAGGGGGATAGACAAATACCTTCCAGCCCACAATGGCGAAAGCGGTGTTCTTGGCTTGGATGGCGCAGGCCACTTCATGTCCAGGAGTTGCCGTGAGTTCGAATTCCACTGTCACGCTGGTGTCAGTGAGGTTTTTGTAACCGAGGTCACGAGCTTCGGCTTGGGGGCCAAATCCCAAGGCATCTGTGCTGATGGCCCAAAGCGTCAGCGCGATGATAATTACTGCGGAGGTAATGATCACACCGAGATTGCGCCGGATGGGTCCCCGAGGTGTCGCTGGTCGACCATAACGGTCAGCGAGTGTGTTCTCGGTGCTCATCGGACTCCTTGGTGACGGCAAGCTCACAGCTTTTCGGCGGTACGCTCTATATCAAGGCTATTGGCTACAAACCCCTCGGAGGAACCGTGCTTTTTGCAAAAGAAACCATAGACCCACAGCTGGTCTCTCCCGGTCCTGTTGGTTTCTTTGCCACCATCCTGGTTGCTGGCCTGACCTTGCTCTTGCTCCTAGACATGGTTCGCCGGATGCGCAAGGTAAACATGCGTGCGGATATTCAGGCCAAGTTGGACGCTGAAGAAGCGGCCGAAGGTTCGGCTTCAGAGAAGTAGCAGCATGTCCAATCAATTTGGAATGTATTCCGAGCAATACAGCAACGACTACTCGAAAGAGCAGAACGAGCAGTTCACCGCAGCGTTTGATGCGATCACGCAGCAGTTTGTAGCTGGCCTGAACGAAGGTTTGCCCGCCAGTGCCGAGGCAGTCCAGGAAGCTGTGCGTCAGCATTACGAATTCACCACACAGTTTTGGAAGCCCACTCGTGAGGCCTACAAGAACCTGGCACTGAGCTACATCATGCCCTCGCCCTATCGGGACACCTACGAAGGTATTGCCGAAGGTTTAGGAAAGTATCACTACGACGCCATTGTGATCTGGGCCGACAACAACCTCTAAGCGTTATAAGCGGGGTGGAGAGCAATCAGCAAGATTGCCGTCCAGTGGCACATAAAGGCCACAACCGTGAGGGTGTGGAAGATCTCATGGAAGCCAAAGACGCCCGGAATGGGGTTGGGCTTCTTGAGCCCATAGATCACAGCGCCGGCGGTGTAGGCAAGGCCACCCACCACGACCAGGATCATCATGGCCACGTTCGCTTGGAACAAGTCCACGATGTACATCATGGCGGCCCAGCCGAGCAGGATGTAAAGAGCGACGTAAAGCCAGCGCGGTGCGTGCACCCAGAACACGCGGAATGCGATACCCAAGGTGGCACCAATCCACACCAGCACCAACAGCAGCACCCCCTTGCTCGGTGGCAGCGCCAGCACCGCTAAAGGCGTGTACGTGCCTGCAATGAGCAGGAAAATGTTGGCGTGGTCAAAGCGCTTGAGCATGACCTTGGTCCTGGGGCTCCAGTTGAAGCGGTGATAGAGCGCGGAGATACCGAAGAGCAACAGCGAGGTGGTCATAAATACCGCCGAGCTCCACTTAGCTGCCGGGCCGTCAGCCAACACAATCAAGACAATGCCGGCAGCGATTGCCAGGGGGAAGGTGCCGGTGTGGATCCAGCCACGCCACGTGGGCTTCACCTCGACGTGAGGGAAAGACTCGGCATCTTCGATTAGCGGCAAGCTCATGATTCGAGCCTACGCCCGTTGAATGTGACGAAGCTGGGCGTAGAAGCCTGGGCTATGCGGAAATCCAGGTCATCGAGTTCTGCTAAAACATCGGGGGAAGCCCACACCCGGTCACGACTGCGTCCAGTGATTTCTTGGAGGATTCCATCACGCGTGAGTTTCTCGAGTGCCGCATTGGCGCTCACGTGGGAGGTTGCAGTGAGACGTTGGGTTGTCTCCACATTCAGCGTCGGATGTTCCAGGAGAACATCAATGATCTCTAGTGCCGTGCTACCCACTCGATTGCGGGAAAGTTCATGCCACTGCACAGGAAGGTGAATGAGCCTGCGTGCGGTTTCTGCTGCTTCGAGGGATGCCGTGTTGCACCCCTGGGCAAACAGCGTAACCAGGGGAGAAATAAGTCCGTCGTGGAAATGATTCAGCGCAGCAAAGTAGTCATCGCGCCTTGCGGTGAGGGCGCTGGCAATGGGCACAACGGAGTGCAGAGTGATCCCGCGACGGCGCAGAACCGCATTGATGAGAGCTCTACCGATACGGCCATTGCCATCTGTGAACGGATGAATGGACTCAAACTGGGCATGAACGAGTGCCGCCTGCACGAGCACGGGGACATCGTCACGATTGGCGAAAGCCTCGAGATCGGCCATGTAGGACTCAACAGTGTGAGCGGGAGGTGGAACGTAGTCGGCATTGCGAGGAGAGTGATCGCTGCCGTTGATCCAGTTCTGCACTTCCCGCCACTTCCCGGCATAGGGGCCGTCGAGTGAATCTTCTTTCATCAGGTCGTGATGCGCGGCAAGGATACTGGCTAGAGAGATACGCCGTGTCTGGCTCACATCGTCCACAAGACGAGTAAGTGCCGCGCTCGCCGCAATCATGGACAACGCGCTGGGATTCGCTTTGCTTCCGGCTATGGCTCGGGCGTAATCGACAGAGCTGGCCTCGATGTATTCGAGCTTGGACGAGGCCACGCTTTCCGTTCTGATGAGAAAGCTGTTGAGCACCTTGAGTCCCGAGCCAAACTCGGCATCGGTTCGGACAATCTGAATAAGAGCCTGTTCAGCCATAGCGATGACGTCTGGTGGCAGCATCACGTCGAGGTCGGCTATCGCAGGAGGCAGGCTCACTGTGACCTCGGAGAGAGTTCGGTCTTCACGTGTTCCAGAACGCCCGGACTGCTTCCATGGCACCACGTCATGCCCGTGCGGGGGAATTTCATGCGTGTGGGGCACGGCAGGTTCCTTACATAGTGTGTGTCTTATGTAAGTTTATACCCACTAAAACTACATAACAAGAATGCATTGTTCTGCCCTTCCTCGGATGGGCACCTCGTTCTCTGAAGCTGCTTCGGCTAACGTTAGGGACGTGATGTCGCGCGCAACAAAGACGGGTCTGCTCTACGGCCTGTACCAAAAGCGTCTGCGTCGGGGGCTCAACCAAGACAATCTTCCGCACCACATTGGAATGATTGTGGATGGCAACCGACGGTGGGCCCGGGAGCGTTTCTTAGAGAACCCTTCCCACGGTCACCGTGCAGGCGCACAAAAGGTTCCTGAGTTCCTGGTCTGGTGCGATGACATTGGTATCGGCATGGTCACGCTCTACCTGCTCTCCACGGACAACCTCACCGGGCGTGACCCGAAAGAGCTCTCCGAGCTATACGGCATCATCGGTGAACTCGCCGAAGGTTTGTCCCACTTCCGCAACTGGAAGATCAACCATGTGGGCAAGGATGACGTCCTTCCTAAGGAGCTCTTAGACACTCTGCTCGCCGCTGAAGAGCGCACCAAGAACAACACCGGACTGCACGTGAACCTGGCCATTGGGTATGGCGGCCGTGCTGAGATTGCAGACGCTGTGCGCAGCATCATCTCTGAACACCAGAGTCATGGCGGCAGCCTGGACCAGCTCGCCGAGAAGCTCACCCCCGAACTCATCAGTGATCACCTCTACACCGGCGGGCTGCCAGACCCTGACCTGGTGATCCGCACCTCCGGCGAACAGCGCCTGTCTGACTTCATGCTGTGGCAGAGCGCCCACTCCGAGTTCTACTTCGTAGAGGCCCTTTATCCTGACCTGCGCGAGGTGGACTTCCTGCGCGCGATGCGTGACTACTCACGCCGTGAACGCCGCTTCGGCGGCTAAGAAAACTTTAATTTACCGGGGGCTGGAAATTTCATGGCCTGCCTGCCAGACCCGTGGAAGCGAATCAAGTGAGTCAAACATGACCATGTCTGCCTTTCGGCCAATTTCGAGATAACCGCGGCTATCCTGAACTCCAATAGCTTGCGCAGGTGTGCTTGTCACTGATGAAATCACGCTCACCATATCTATGTCACAGAGGATTGATGCGTTACGTACTGCCTGATTCAAAGTCAGCGTCGATCCCGCAATGGAATCTCCACAGCAGAGGCGAGCGACTCCGTCTACGACATTTACTTCAAGGCCACCTAGTGTGTACATTCCATCTTCGTTGCCAGCAGCAGCCATCGCATCCGTGATGAGAACTACTCGGCCAGGAGCAATATCAAATAACCATTTGGCAACATTCACATCAACATGTGTTCCATCCAGAATTAGTTCAAGGAACACGTTTGGATTTTGTAAAGCGGCAAGAATTGGGCCTGGTTGGCGATGATGCAGCGCCGGCATCCCGTTAAATGTATGGGTAAGGATTGTCGCTCCGGAGTCAAAAGCGGCCTTTGCCTGTTCATAATTTGCTGAGGTGTGTCCGACTGCTACCGCAACATCGGCGTCAACAAAAGTTCTGATGGCTTCAAGCGCACCAGGTAATTCCGGGGCGAGAGTAATTTGTCGCAAAGTGCCGGAAGCGCTTGAAAGGAGCCTTTCGACAGCACTAGCTGATGGATTGATGAGGGCAGCTTCATTGTGCGCTCCTTTGTAGAGGGCAGAAAGAAACGGGCCTTCAAGATGGATGCCCAGAAAGCGGGGATCCGTAATTTTGGAGAGCGTTTCAAGCCTTTGACATATTTCATCTAAAGAAGCGCTGACAAGACTCAGCATTGACCCTGTTACGCCGTGTATCTGATGCAAATCAAGTGAGGTAAGCGGGTTGTCAGAATCAGATTCATAACTTATTCCTTTACCGCCATGACAATGAATATCAAGAAAGCCTGGCGCCAACCAAGATTCATTTGCGTCAACAATCTGTTGTGCGGGGAATTCTTTCCAAGATTCCCCCGTACCTATTTCAGCTATGAATCCCTGTGAATTAACTCTGACCCACCCACTGTGGAGAACCTGTCCTGAAGTACAGAGTTTTGAACTGTGGATGATGACTTGATCAAGAGGCAATGATGACCTCGTAGCCAGCATCTGTTAAGCGCTGGTGCTGCTCATTCGTGATTCCAGAATCAGTGATAAGAGTTCCCAAAATGCGAGTGGCCCCGATGGCAGCAAAAGCACGCTTATCTATCTTCGATGAATCGGTGACAACCACAGCACGAGTAGCTCTACTTGCCATCAATGCGCTAATTGCTGCTTCCCGCTCATCATGGGCTGTGGGGCCAACTACGGTATCTATTCCGTTAACACCTACAAAGGCAACATCGAGGGTAATGCTCCCGAGTACAGCTTCGGTGTAACTTCCAATGAGTTCATAGGAGCGTTGGTGAACAACACCACCGGTCACAACCGTTTTGATTTGTGGTCTCATGGATAGTTGCATAGCCATATTGAGAGCATTAGTTACTACGGTCAGACCTGGATCTGTGGCTGGCATCATGATGTCAGACCTAGACATAAGTTCTTCTACGACTGCTGTAGTTGTGGTCCCACCGCACAAGCCGATTACCGCTCCACGAGGAACTAATTCACTCGCAGCGCGAGCTATCGCGAGTTTCGCTTCCGAGTTTTGCTGATTTTTATATCGAATTGGCAAGTCATAAGCAACCGAATGTGCAACCGCCCCGCCACGGGTCCTTGCAAGTAATTGCTGTTCAGCAAGTGCATCTAAATCACGACGAGCTGTCGCAGGAGAGATGGCTAATGTATCTACAATCTGCTCAACATCAACATGGCCATGCTCAGCCACAAGGGCGAGTATGGAGCTCAGTCGCTCAGAACGCGCCATCTTCACGGCCTTTCACTGTCAGTCGCGAACAATTCTGCCAGTCGCTGTGCTTCCTCGCCTAATGCTGTCCGGCCAGCAGTGAGATATTTTCTCGAATCGACAAGATCAGGATTCGCCTGAAGAGTTTCACGTACTGCTTTGGTGAACACTCTATTCAGATGAGTTGAAACATTTATTTTAGTGATGCCCGCGACTATGGCTTCTTTAATGTGTTCATCTCTTACCCCTGAAGAACCGTGAAGTACCAGCGGTACAGAGACTGATGAATGTATTTCGCCGATACGTTCCAGGTTTAGAACAGCAGAACGATCTGACATTGCGTGTGACGATCCCACGGCAATTGCAAGCGCATCGACCCCTGTCTCGTTCACAAAATCACGAGCTTCATCTGGGTCAGTTAGTACACCTAAATCATGTGCATGGCCTTTTCCGCCGATGCGGCCAAGCTCAGCTTCAACAAATACTCCTCGTCCATGTGCATATTCCACTACGGAGCGAGTATTTGAAATGTTTTGAAGATCGTCTAGATGTGAGCCGTCATACATAACCGAAGAGAAACCAAGATCTATTGCTCGAAAAGCAAGGTCGAGATCTTCGGCATGATCAAGGTGAACGGCCAATTGACCAGAAGACTGTGATGCCAAAGTGATGGTTGCCTGAGCAATCGGATCCAAACCGCCGTGATAGTTCACGCAATTTTCGGAGATTTGTAGGATCAGGGGTAAGCCACTGAGCTCTGCAGCGGCGACCAATGCCTCGGCTGTTTCGAGATGAAGCACGTTAAAAGCCCCCACACCCGTAGCTTTTGATTGAGCATTTTCGAGGATGCTTTGAACGGATACTAAAGTCACGAGTTTCTCATTTCGGTAATCTGCACCCGCGTGCGTAAAGTCACATGATCGGGATGGAGGTAGCCAGCTAAGGGTTCGAGTACCGCAGCGGCTGACCATGACACTGCAGTGGTGAGTAAATGCGCCCAATCATCAGAAGTTGATGGGAAATCTTGATCAATCCCTGCCGCTAAGGCAGCTACGAGAGCATCTCCGGCACCTGTGGGGTTGCCGTGAACAGGGGCATCAAGTTTGGCCAGAAGTGTATGTTCCGAGTCTCGTGAGATAAGCATCATTCCTTCTTCGCCAAGAGAAACGAGTACATGCTGGGCGCCCGCATTTATGAGTTCTCGCGCTGCAGAAAGCAGGTCTGAATTCCCTGTTGTTGCTCTTAATTCAGAAGCATTTGGTTTCAGCAAAAAAGCACCAGCTCGCGCAGATTCCCACAATGCTTCTGGAGAGCTGTCAACTATGACATGACACCCATTAGCTTCAAGCGAGCTCACAACTGACGAAAGAGAGTTCAGCGGAAACCCAGGAGGCAGGCTGCCATTAATGGTGACGACATTCGCATTACTCGCTACATCTAAAATCTGTGAGCAAAATAATGCACCCAGATTGTTACTACAAGGAGTGCCTATTTCATTAAAAACCATTGCGTCTGATTGGACGCGGTCAATGATGGAGATACTTCGGCGAACTGGGTAATTGGTTTCGACGAGTTTGAAGTTCAGCCCACTTGAGCGGATTTCATCAGTAAACGGATCATCTTTAGTTGCAAGTACTACTGCTGTGCAAGGGAGGTTTTGAGCTGTCAGTACTCGAGCAACATTGATACCTTTTCCGCCAGCTTGACAAATTAAGTGTTCTACTCGGTAACTATTCCCCAGAGAGATGTTGTCAGCATAGATTGTGCAATCCAACGCTGGATTTGCCGTGACAGTGACGATCATGAGTGAAGTTGTTTCGCTAACTGTTGCGCAGTGTAAAGGGAGCCGATTAATCCAGCATCATCACCAAGAGTTGCCGGCACGATGAGTGGCTTGGGGAATCTACCCATAAATGACTCAAAATGCTCTCTAAGCGGGAGGAACAGTGCGTCCCCTGCTCGCGAAATTCCTCCGCCAATAACCACGGTGTCAGGAGCAATCACTGTGCAAATCCGCGTCAGCGCTACTGCAAGCGATCTAACGGATTCAGCCCAGATGCTTTTCGCATCCTTGTCCCCGCTTGCGGCGCGGGAAATCAGATCTTTAGCGCCGTCGAGAAGTTCACCTGTCGCCATTTCATATGCAGTGAGCATCGCCCGAGCTGAAACGATGTTTTCTAGACATCCGCGAGACCCGCATCCGCAGGGTGGGCCTGCGGGGTCAAACACACCGTGACCTATTTCACCTGCAGTTCCACTTCCAAGATACGCACTACCTTGTATGACCAATGTGCTGGCAATCCCTGTACCAATTACGACAGCGAGCATGTGTTCGCTGTCGATGCCTGCGCCGAAACGCGATTCAGCGACAGCAGCGCTACGCACGTCGTGACAAAGTGCTACGGGCATTCCAAGTCGATCTTGCGCCCATGCTCGCAGAGGTGTGTCTTGCCAACCAATGTTTGCAGAATAGTGAGCGATTCCACTTTTTTCATCTACAAGACCTGGCACTGCTAATCCAACACTGATTGCCGGAATCTCTAGTTCCGCCACATAATCTGCATGAATTCCTGAAAGTGTGTCCAGAATGTCATTGACTGCGTTATTGCTACGAGGTGTTGGAGTTCGTCGAATCTGCCGAATATTCCCTTCAGCATCCACGAACGTCGATTTGATATCAGTCCCACCGACATCGAATGCAATGACCGGATAGTCGGGTTGCATTTTCAAATTCATCGCAAGATGACAGAACGTGTGAGGTTGCGTGGGGTGTCGGGGTTGAGTCCGCGCTCTAGCGCTGTTTCAAGTGTTGCTCGGTGCACGCGAATCAGTTCCACCATGGGATCAGTGTATCCGTGCTCGAAATGTGCGCCTGTTTCTTTTACATCGCGTGCCAGCTCGGGGAGAAGTGAACCGAACTGCCACGTAACACGACCAGGCTGGGCAATTGACATTGGACCGTGGCGGTATTCGTGGGCAGAGTAAGCCTCTGTCCAGACCTGTGCAGCTTCGCGCATCTTTAATGCAGCTTCCTGGGCAATTCCTACGCCCCAGCCCACTCCGAGGAATGAGTACTGTTCAGCATTGATAACAGCTTCAGGCAGCTCCGAGGTGAGAGCGTCGCGAGCTTGAGCAATCACGTCAGTGAGGTCTTCGCCTAGACCGGTGCGAAGTAGCGCCAAGGCACTAGTAGCGAAACGAGTCTGCACGACTGATTGTTCGTCAGCAAAGTCGAGTGAAACGAGCTCATCAACCATGTTGACAAAGGGGGTGTTGGGGTCCCCAACAATCCCAATTAACTTGGTGGTTCCCTTGAGTCGTTCGGTGGTGTCGAGGATCTCAGTGGTTGTACCTGAACGCGTGAGTGCTACCACGACATCGTAGTTGCGCTCCCACAGATATTCACTTGCAGCGAATGCGTCAGTTTGTCCAAAACCGAGACGCTCGCGCAATTGAGCAAATGCCTGTGCCACATAAAAGGATGTTCCACAGCCAATCACGGCCATACGTGCGCCAGGTCGAGCTATGTCGAATTTCTTTGCGAGAGAAACAGCCAATTCCCACATATCTGGTTGACTTGCGACTTCTTCCGCCATCCAGCGGCCAGCTTCATTGCTCGACATGTATTTCTCCTTATTTGAATCAAGTATTTCTAAAGTTTATGACTGGTAATGATTACAACCTGCCATAAAGTTCATAAATAATCAATATTTACAAATACTTTCTGATGTTTAATCCATAAATGATTCATAAATGTCAAATATTTTGATTTCTACTTGCAATTTGCAAATACATTTAGATACTCTTCCTTATCGATGACGATTATTGATTGAAATTAGTAATTATCATCATTTTCAGTGCATAATAAAATCATTGAAATCTTGTAATTTCACAGAATGCGCAAAGATGCGCTGGCCAAAGAAGGTCTGATGCATCTGAGCGCTTTAACATCAAGAGTGAGGAAGTATCCATGAGAAACAAGAAAATGCGCATTAGCGCCATTGTCGCCGCTGCGGCAATGAGCGTGTGGTCGCTTACCGGTTGTGCAGCTTCGGGATCAGACGCGAGTGAGACCACTCTTAATCTGCTTGTCCCCAGCTACTCAGACGCAACTCAGAAGAACTGGGAAACCGTTGTTTCAGGCTTTGAAGCAGCAAACCCCAACATCACCGTCAACCTAGAAGTTCAGTCGTGGGACAACCTCGAGAGCGTTGTTTCCACAAAGGTTCAGGGCGGACAAGCTCCTGATATCTACAACGGTGGTCCATTTGCAGGATTCGCTGCAGATGGCCTTTTGTACGACGTCAAGGATGTTACTTCCCCCGAGACTTACTCTGACTTCCAGAAATCTTTCCTCAAGAACGAGCAGCTCGATGGCGTTACCTATGCACTTCCGTTTATTGCATCGGCACGTGCACTCTTTGTAAACAACGACCTGCTCAGCCAGGCAGGTGTTTCTAGTGCACCCACCACTTGGGATGAGCTCCTCAGTGCAGCTACCAAGATCTCTGGTCTTGGTAACGGTATTGCTGGATACGGTATGCCATTGGGTTCCGAAGAAGCTCAGGCTGAAGCAGCTGTTTGGCTCTGGGGCGGTGGCGGAACTTTTGGTGACGCTTCCAAAATCACCGTAGACATTCCTGCCAACCTGCCAGGTGCAAACCAGATCAAAGCAATGATCGATGCTGGAGCTACCCAGGCAGATCCAGGTTCGACTAACCGTTCTCCTCTCATGGACATCTTTATCCAGGGCAAGATCGGAATGATGGTCGGTCTTCCTCCCACAGTGGGGCAGATCAAGGAAGGTAACCCTGATCTGAATTACTCCATCGTGAACATTCCTACTAAGACTGGTGACGCTTTCACTCTTGGTGTTGCTGACCAGTTGATGGCATTCAAGAACGACGGTAAGAAGCAGGCTGCAATCACAGCATTCTTCGACTACTTCTACTCTCAGGACGTCTACGTTCCATGGGTACAAGCAGAAGGATTCCTTCCTACCACTAAGTCTGGTTCTGAAGCTATGGCAGGCGATGAGTCACTTGCACCTTTCTTGAAGGTACTTCCTGACGCACAGTTCTACCCCAGCACAAACGCAAAATGGGCTGCAACAAATGCTGCATTCAAGTCACTCTTTGGCCAGATTGCAACGAAGCCAGCTCAGGACGTTCTGACAGAAATTCAAGTTCAGTCAGACGCAGGCTAACAACAACAAATATCCCGGAGTGAATTGATGAGTAACACAGTAGATGTGAAATCCGACGCATCGATTCCAGCGGGGGTGCGAAAGCGCCCCCGCACCGGGATTTTTTCTCGCCTCGAACCTCTTTCTTGGATAGGCGGAGCGATTGCCCTCATTTTGGGCGTAGTGATTTTCCCCGTCGGAGTCATGTTCTATAACGCGACCCGAGATATCGCACAATCTGGTGTCGATAAGGGTTCCGTGGGTCTTGATAACTTTGTCAAAGTCCTTACCTTCCCATCTTTCTTGCCCATCTTGCTTCGCACAATTGTGTGGGTAGGAGTGGTTGTAGTTGTCACCGTGGTGCTATCTCTTGCGCTAGCTCAACTGTTGAACAAAGCGTTCCCAGGTCGCCGAATCGTCCGAATGATTGTGATTATTCCCTGGGCATCTTCAGTTGTGATGACCACAATGGTTGTTTACTACGGTCTTGAACCGTATTTCGGAATTATCAACACGTTCTTAGTAGATGTGGGTTTGATTTCCACACCTGAAGGTTACGGCTGGACGAGAAATCCGGATACAGCATTTGCTTGGGCAATCGCCGTTGCTGTTTTTGTTTCCTTGCCGTTTACGACTTACACGATTCTTGCTGGGTTGACTGGCATACCTCGTGATGTCATTGAAGCAGCAAACATGGATGGTGCCGGACCCATTCGGAAGTACTTCTGGGTGATTCTTCCCCAACTTCGTGGCGCTTTGGCAGTTGCCATTTTGATCAACATCATCAACGTTTTCAATTCATTGCCTATTTTGAAAGTTATGACGGGATCAATCCCCGGTTATGACGCAGACACAATTATGACGCTGATATTCAAATACATACAGGTCCAACACGACGTGGGCGCTGCAAGTGCTCTTTCTGTGATTGCTTTCATTATTGTGCTGGCGATCGTTGCAATTTATCTCAAGCTCGTAAAACCAATGAAGGATGTTGAGTCATGAGTAAGCGTGTTTCAAAGCGTTACACCGAAGATCGAATTGGCCTTGGGCCACTATTACTTCGGGTATTTGCAGGGGTCGTCGTTGCAGTCTTTTTCTTGCTTCCGTATCTCATAATGTTCTTTGGTGCGGTCAAAACTAAAGCGGAAATTCGATCTGTGGATCCAACATATTTCCCCAAAGAGTGGCACTGGTCCAACTTCGTCACAATGTGGTCAACTCCCGAAGCACCTCTGCCTTTCAACCTTCTTTCTACCCTCGTCATTGGCGTGTGCTCGACAATTCTGGTGTTGTTAGTTGCGTTGCCAGCTGCGTATTACACGGCACGTTTCCACTTCCCAGGAAAATGGGTTTTCCTATTCCTTGTTGTCATTACTCAGATGTTGCAGCCCGCTGTACTGACCTCTGGACTTTTTAGGCAGTTTGTATCGATGCACCTCGTGGATACATGGTTTGCGCTCATCTTGGTTAACGCCGCTTTCAATTTGTCATTTGCAATCTGGATTATGCACTCCTTTTTTGCGAGCATTCCTAAGGAAGTAGATGAAGCTGCTCAACTCGATGGTGCGAGTAAATTACGTGTCCTATTCAAAGTGAGCATGCCATTGGTATGGCCAGGAGTAGTGACAGCTATTGTCTTCACATTCGTCGCTGCCTGGAATGAATTTGCAGCAGCACTTGTTCTGTTACCAACCGCAACAAACCAGCCACTTACGGTCGCACTGACTAAATTCGTTGGTCAATATGAAACTAGTTGGCAATACGTATTTGCTGTGTCGATTGTTGCGATTGTTCCTGTCGTGCTTCTCTTTTTTGCAATTGAGAAACGACTCGTCGGTGGGTTGACCGCGGGATCAGTCAAATAAAACAGTCGGAGGGGCACACTCTTATTTTCGAAGCTCTGAGCTGCCCCTCGAACTTAGATTTAAGCTCTAATTGCTTATTGCTCGACCCAAAAATGCTCACAGTTTGGGTTAATATTTCTTCCTGGTGACACTTAGATGAACACAGGGCGTGTCGCACAGAAAGTGTGTCATCACAGTCGTACTTTCATGTCATGAGCCCACACAGCAGTGGCGCAAAGACTGGTCAATCCGGTCAGCGCCAGAAGTCCACTTCCTCATCCACAACCGAGCGTGTCTATGTCTTAGATACCTCGGTTTTGTTGTCTGACCCCCAGGCACTCTTCCGCTTCGCGGAGCATGCGGTGGTCATCCCGGTGGTGGTGATTAGTGAGCTGGAGAAGAAACGCCATGATCCCGAGATTGGTTACTTCGCTCGTCAGGCCCTGCGTATTCTTGACGACCTGCGCATCAAGCACGAACGTCTCGACTTCCCCATCCCCATTGGAGATGGCGGTTCGCTTCGTGTGGAACTGAACCACTCCAACCAGGCAGTGCTGCCCTCTGGTCTCCAGCTGGGAGATAACGACAGCCGCATCTTGGCCGTGGCTATGAACCTCGCCAACGATGGCCGCAACGTCACCGTGGTCTCCAAAGACCTCCCCATGCGCGTCAAGGCTTCTTCTATCGGCATGAGCGCTGAGGAGTACCGTGCGGAGCTAGCTGTGGACAGCGGCTGGACGGGTATGGAAGAGATTTCTCTCAGTGCTGATGACATGGCCATCCTCTATGAAGAGGAAATCCTGCGATCCTCACAGGTCAAAGACACCCCCATCAACACCGGGTTGGTCATCCACTCTGACCGCGGTTCAGCTCTCGGTCGCGTCATCGACAAGGGTGAGATCACCCTTGTTCGCGGTGACCGCGACCTCTTTGGCCTGCACGGCCGCTCGGCAGAACAGCGCCTGGCTATCGACATGCTCCTCGACCCCAGTATGGGAATTATCTCGATGGGTGGCTCCGCTGGCACCGGAAAGTCGGCACTGGCATTGTGTGCTGGTTTGGAAGCAGTCCTCGAGCGTCAGCAGCACAAGAAGATTATTGTCTTCCGTCCTCTCTATGCAGTTGGTGGCCAAGAGCTCGGTTATCTCCCCGGTGACAAGGACGAGAAGATGAACCCCTGGGGTCAGGCCATCTTTGACACCCTCGGTGCTCTTGTTTCCGACAACGTCATGAACGAGGTTGTGGACCGTGGCATCCTCGAGGTTCTCCCTCTGACCCACATCCGTGGTCGCTCACTCCACGATGCCTTCGTCATCGTGGATGAAGCACAGTCTCTCGAGCGCAATGTTCTGCTCACGGTGCTCAGCCGCATCGGTCAGAATTCACGGGTTATCTTGACCCACGATGTTGCCCAGCGAGACAACCTGCGAGTTGGTCGACATGACGGTATTGCCAGCGTGATTGAAAGCCTCAAGGGACAGCCCTTGTTTGGTCACATCACGCTGACCCGTTCCGAGCGCTCCGCAATTGCGGCGCTCGTCACCGACCTCCTGGAGCGCCAGGAAGTCCTTTAGACGCCACGCGAATAGCCGGGGAGGAGAACACTCTTCGTTGGCTCACCCGCGGACTGTGGAAAGCCCTCGCCAAGCGAGGGCTTTCTGCATTAGTGTCTGGGCATGACGCTCTGGCAGATCATCCCCCTCGCCTACCTCGCAGTGGTGACGATTCCGCTGGTGCGCATTGACTGGAAAACCCACAGACTCCCCAACGTCTGGGTGATGCCGGGCTATATCGCTTTGGCAATTGCGTGGATCGGGGTCTGGATGACCACGGGTGAATACCCCATGCTTCCTGCTATTGCCGCTGCCGGTTATTTCACCTTCATGCTGCTGCTGAGCTATGGCGGGGGAATGGGCATGGGGGATGTGAAGCTGGCAGGGCTCTTGGGCGGTGCTGCTGGGTTGATCAGTGTTCCGGCTGCCATCCTCTCGCCCGTCTTGGCATTTGTTGCCGGGGGAGTGGCCTCTCTCGTGGTGCTGATTATCACCTTCACCAGGCGATCTGACCTCCCACTCAAGCAAGCGTGGGCTGTGACAAAGCAGACGAGAATTCCCTTTGGCCCCTTCATGTTGTTGGGGTTCTGGGCAGCAATGGTCTTGGTTGCAGGCTTGTTCAACTAGATAAAGTGAGCTCATGACTGTTCCTGAACTTTTCTTTGTATCTGAGAAGCCTGTTGTCGAGCTCACGGGCGCAGACAATGTTCTGTTTCTCGGCAATGCTCTCGGCACAGACACGCACCTCTGGGACTTGGCGTTGCCCACCCTGGCAGCGAAGTATTCAGTGATTCGCTTCGATATGCCCGGTCACGGACAGTCACCTGTGCCCACCGACTCCTACACCCTTGAAGAGATCGCGGATGCTCTCGTCGCGAAGGCAGATGAGCTCGGCGTTGAATCCTTTGACTATGCCGGTGTATCCGTCAGCGGAGCTATTGCGCTCGAGATCGCTTACAAATACCCCACCCGCATCAAACACTCCGTCGTGGTGTGTTCGGCTCCCTATATGGGCGGACCCGAAGGCTGGGGAGAACGTATTGCTCAGGTGAGCGCAGCAGGAACGGCTTCGCTAGTTCCTGCCCTTCCAGCCCGCTGGTTCTCTGACGAGTTCATCGCCAAAGACCCTGCAGCGGTGAAGAAGACGCTGGATATGGTTGTTGCCACCGATGACTCCAGTTACATCAAGACCTGTGAAGCACTGGGAAACTACGACGCCCGCCCCTTCATGGCAGACATCACTGTTCCAGTCTTGGTGATCTCGGGAGAGTTCGACCCAGGTTCACCACCTGCTGCAGGCGCCATCATCGCAGACACGGTTCCCGGAGCACGACAGGTTGTCATTCCGGGTGCCTCTCACATTGCAGTCGTCGAGTCTCCCCTCGAGCTGGCGAAGCACATCACCGACTTCCTCGCGAAGTAGGGTTGAGGAATGGTTTCCGCAGAAATTTCCCGCTCCTGGCTGCTTGTCAACGGTTCGCACTCTGAAGAATTCGATGCCGCCGCTGTAACAAAGGCAGATCAGATAGTCCTCGACATCGAGGATGCCGTTGACCCTTCTCAGAAAGCCCAGTCTCGTGCTGCTGTGGCAAAGTGGCTTGAGACCAAACAGGCTTGGGTCCGCATCAATGACCGTTCCTCGGACTTCTGGTCCGACGACATCGATGAACTGCGCGATATCCCTGGACTCCTTGGCGTGATGCTGGCGAAGACCGAAGACGGTTCCCATGTCACGGAAACTTTTGACCGACTTGGTGGCAAGACTCGTGTGCTCGCACTGGTTGAGTCAGCACTTGGAATTGAAGAAGCACGAGAGATCGCCTGCGCTCGCGGAGCTTTCCGCCTCGCCTTCGGTAGTGGTGACTATCGCCGCGACACCGGCACCAGCGTGGAAGACATTGCGATGGCGTATCCACGCTCACGCCTGGTTGTGGCCAGCCGTATTGGAAATATTCCTGGCCCCATTGATGGGCCAACGGTTGGTACCAGCTATGGAATTCTTCGCGAAAAGTCTGAACATGCAGTAGCTCTGGGCATGACCGGAAAACTATGTCTTCACCACGACCAGATCCCGGTCATCAACGAAGCCATTAGCCCCACTCAGTCTGACGTTGCCTGGGCGCGCACTTTCTTGGCCGACTTCGAAGCACGCGGTCGCGTGGTTCGTGACGGCAGTGACCTGCCTCGTTTGGGTCGTGCAGAGAAGATTGAGAAGTTGGCTGTCGCCTTCGGCATCAACCCTTCCTAGCCAGTTTTACGTGCTCTTCTTTCTGGTGAGCTTCACATAGAGTCCCAGGAGTCTGGGGACGATGAGGTAAACCGCAAGGGGAACCACAATCAACGTCAAAATCATTGCCTTGAGTATTGGGTGCATATCTCCCAGGGCTGGCATCAGGAATGTCAGTCCCAGGGCAACCAGTGGAAAAATAGTGATCCACGTAATCAATGCACGCATGTGGATGGAAACTTGCTGGGGAGGGTGAGCCATTTCTCTAGGCTAGCTCTTATATTTCTCACAGCTGGCTCATAAGAACCCTAGATACGGTGAATACACAACATCCCCGTACTGGAGAAAATGATGGCTAAGACCACCCCCGCAACTTTTGATCCTGCTGACGAGCCCAAGGCTTCCAAGGCAGCTGCAGCGCCCAAGACCGAAGCAGCAAAGCCTGCTGAAGTCGCTCACGCAACCTACCCAGGTCAGACCCTCGGTATTGTCGCTTTGGTACTTGCTTTCTTCCTCCCCGTCCCTGCCCTAGCGCTGGGTATCATCGCGTGGGTATGGTCCAACAAGGCGGGTAAGAACAACGTTCTTGCCAAGATTGCTGTTGGTGTGAGCGGCGCATTCGCCGTCATCGGAATCTTCCTGTTTGGTCTCTGGATCGCACTTGCCGGCGCAGTATTCGGCGGTTTTGACCGTGGTCACGATGGCTTCGAAGGCGGTCCCGTGCAGGTTCATGTCATGCCTGGTCAGGGCGGAATGCAGATGCCCGGTGACATGGATGACATGATGCGCGGACTCGAAGGTGACATTGATGGCATGCAGGGTGGACACATGATGCCCGCACCGTCGGACCTCCCTTCTGCTTCTGCAACAACGAACTAGATCTCCTCAAAGACGATGTGACCCTGGCCTAGCGGCCGGGGTCATTTTCGTTAACAGGCAACAGTTACCGCCTACCCTAGAGATATGACTCACCACACCCATAAGCCCTTAATGGCGGCGTGGGTGGCCATTGCGCTTGCCGTTCTGGCAGGCATTCTGCGCACGAGCCAGGCACGAATCAACGGTGCCTTTGCCCAAGAGATCCACGACGCTTTCCTCTCTGGCGTGATCAGCTTTGGTTCAGGTTTCCTCATCTTGCTGGTGATTATTTCCTTCAATAAGAAGGGCCAGCAAGGCTGGCGCCAACTGATGGCAGCCATCCGCACCGGCGGAATAACGCCCTGGTTCACTCTGGCTGGCACCGCAGGTGCTGCCTATGTGCTCTCGCAGACACTGGTTGTGGGGCTCACTGGAGTTGCCCTCTACACAGTGGCCTTCGTGGCTGGTCTGTCGATGGGTGGATTGTTCCTTGACCTCTGGGGAATCGGTCCTGCGGGCAAGAAGCCATTGAGCTTCAATCGTGTGGGTGGTGCCGTGCTGGGTATAGGTGCCGTGGCACTGTCTCTGGTGGGACACTCCACCGCCGTCTCTGCTCTGTTGCCACTGCTCTTGCCACTTGTCTGCGGTGTTCTGGTCGCGTGGCAGGACGCCGCGAACGGTCGAATGACCGTCATCGCGGGCACTCCACTGACGTCCACGTTCCTGAACTTCATGGTGGGAACTGGTGTGCTGTTGATTGCCACGGCATTCCACTCGTTCTCAGCAGGACTGCCAGCAGCTTTGCCGACCCAGCCGTACTTTTATCTCGGTGGCGCCATCGGTGTGGTCTTCATCGGCATTACCGCAGTTGTGGTGCGCGAGATTGGTGTGCTTCTGATGGGGTTGGGCTCCATCGCTGGTCAGTTGTTAATGGCCGTCATCTTGGACTTCTTCTTCCCCAGTGCCCAGGTCACGGGCGTGATGATCTTGATTGGTGCCAGTTTGGCGTTCGTGGCAGCGGCGTGGGCTGCCTGGCCGAAGAAGAAGCCGCATGCCCATGTGGCCGAAAGTGTTCCGCACTCTGGCGAGTAACATCTCTTACATAAACTCCCCAAGGTGGTGACTGTGGCGAAAGCGCAAAGTGCATCTGCTGACAACAGCAGCGTCACCTCACGTGCCCTTTCGGTGTTATCTGCTTTCGAGAACTCGCCAGGTGCTTTGTCTGTGGCCCGTATCTCTCAACGCTCAGGTTTGCCGCTGTCCACGACCTATCGTCTTGTCCATGAACTGGAAGAGTGGGGCGGCCTCGATAAGACTCCCGACGGCAAATATCAAGTGGGAATGCGGATCTGGGAGCTAGGGCAGTTGGCTGGGCGCCGTTTGCGCGACCGTGCACACCCGTTCTTGCAGGACTTGTTCGATCTCACGCACGAGAACGTACACATGGCAGTGCGGGAGGGGACGCAAACCCTCTACACCGACAAGATTTATGGTTCCAAGAAAGTGCCACTGATTTCACGTGTGGGCGGGCGCTTGCCCCTGCATGCCACGGCCGTCGGCCGTGTGCTGCTGGCAGCCCAGCCTGAATGGTTCATTGAGGCCTACTTCGAACGAGAGCTTGAAGCCCCCACGGCGAAGACCGTCGTGGATCCAGAAGTTCTTCGTGCTGAGGTAGGGGAAGTACAGCGCACGGGCTACTCCATCACTATCGAACAGATGCGTGTGGGGCAGTTCTCACTCGCGTTGCCTGTTGTGGTCGAGGGGCAAACGATTGCTGCAGTCGGCATGGTGCTAGATAAGGGCAAGATCGGTGAGGTCCGTCGTTTGATGCCTTTGCTGCGTGGAACCGTCGAAAGCATCCAGGCTTCGATGTCTGGACGCGCCATTCGCTGAGCGGGAAAGCTCGCGTAACTTCCCCGTCTTTTCGGGGAGAAAAAATTAACTTTGACCCCGATTCTCACTGAGTGAGAAAACTCTCTAGGTGTTTACCTCTAACGGGTCGACTATGAAGATACGCACGTTCAAGGAGGAACGCACATGAGTGCAACAACTCACCACGGATACGAACCTTTCAACATGAAGGATCCTTTCCCTGCTTACGCTGAGCTTCGCCGCGAAGAGCCTGTGATGTTTGATGAGCGTATTGGCTACTACGTCGTCTCTCGATATGACGACGTGAAGGCCACCTTCGAAGACTGGGAGACTTTCTCTTCTGAGAATGCACAAGCTCCTGTTCGCCCCATGGGCGCACCTGCGAAGAAGATCATGGAAGAAGGCGGCTTCACCGCCTACTCAGGACTCTCCGCTCGCGTTCCGCCAGAGCACACGCGCCTGCGCACTGTTGCATCCAAGGCATTCACTCCTCGCCGTTACAAGGTCCTTGAGCCCGCCATCCGCGAAAACGTCGACATCATGATTGACAAGATGCTCGCCGCGGGAGAACCCGGAGACATTCTCAGCGACATCGCCAACGACCTGCCCACCATCACCATCTTGACCTTGTTTGGTGTTCCCATCAGCCGCATTCCCGAAATCAAGAAGTGGTCGGCTAGCCGTGCACTGATGACTTGGGCAGAGCTCACCGACGAGGAACAGATTCCTCACGCACACAACTTGGTGGAGTACTGGAACTTCTGCCAGGAAATTGTTGCCGAGAACAAGACAAACCCAGGCCGCGACAACCTCGCTGCAGACCTGTTGAAGCTTCAGGCTGAGGGCAACGACATCTCTGACCACGAAATTGCATCACTGCTGTACTCGATGCTCTTCGCTGGCCACGAAACCACCACCACCTTGATTTCAAACTCACTGCGCATGTTGCTGTCGAACCCTGAGACCTACCAAGCTCTCGTGGAAGACCCCGAGAAGATTCCAGGCGCCATTGACGAGGTGCTGCGCATGGCAGGAAGCATTGTGGCTTGGCGTCGCAAGGGAACCCGCGATGCAGAAATCGCCGGAGTCAAGATTCCTGAAGGATCTGGTGTTCTTCTGCTCATGGGCTCGGCAAACCGCGATGCCAGCGTGTTCGAGAACCCCGATGTATTCGACATCGGCCGCGAAAATGCCCGTAACCACATGTCTTTCGGTTACGGAATCCACTTCTGCCTCGGAAACCTCCTTGCGAAACTGCAGGGCAAGGTTGCTTTGGAAGAAATCACCAAGAAAATTCCAACCCTGCGACTGATGCCAGGAGCAGACATTAACTTCATCGAAAACCTCTCCTTCCGGGTGCCCACGTCGGTGCCCGTTGAATGGACCAAGTAAGGGAAAACCATGGGTAAGTACACTTTCGCTTTCGATAGCACCGAAACTCCCGAGCACGACCGTCTTGGTGGAAAGTGCACCAGCCTGGCCATCATGACCAGTGCAGGAATGCCTGTTCCTCCCGGATTCGCCGTGACCACCGATGCATTCGACGCCGTGATGAACCAGACCACTCTGCGCGATCACATTGTGAAGCACCTCGAGGGTCTTGACCCCAACGATGTAACTGATGTGGACACCCGCGCAGCACACATCCGCGAGCTCATCATGACTCAGGAAGTTCCTGCTGATGTCCGCGACGAGAGCATCGCCGCCTACAACACCCTGATGGAACTCTGTGGCGGGGAAGTGCCTGTAGCTGTGCGCTCGAGTGCAACCGCTGAAGATCTTCCTGACGCCAGCTTCGCTGGACAGCAGGACACCTACCTGTGGATCATTGGCCAGGAAGCAGTGATGCAGAAGATCCGTGAGTGCTGGGCTTCGCTCTACACCGCACGCGCGATCACATATCGCATGGCTAACAACATCTCCGATGAAGGCCTGTCCATGGCAGTTGCTGTGCAGAAGATGGTCAACTCCCGCACCTCCGGTGTCGCGATGACCATCGACCCCAGCAACGGTGACAAGTCCAAGATCGTGGTCGACTCCAGCTGGGGTCTCGGCGAGATGGTTGTCTCCGGTGAAGTCACTCCAGATAACTTCCTGATCGACAAAGTCATGATGCACATCATCAACCGCATCATCTCGGACAAGCACGAAGAACTCGTTCCTTCCGGACACGGCACCGTGATCCGCAAGGAAGTTGAGGCAGAGCGCCGCAACAGCCCCAGCCTGAGCGATGAAGAACTCATCCAGGTTGCCACTTTGGCTAAGGCGGCTCACAAGCACTACGGAACAGTTCAGGACATCGAGTGGGCCATCGACGCCGACTTGCCTGCAGGTTCCAACGTTCTCCTTCTGCAAAGCCGCCCCGAAACGGTGTGGTCACAGAAGAAGCAGGAAGTGAAAATCACTTCCACCGGTTCCGGTATTGAAGCGATCACGAAGTCGCTGATGGCCCAAATCGGAGACCGCAAGTAAAGCCTCACCAACAAGGCACCACCTGCACCACAGATCCACCCCCTGTTCCACCAATCTCGACGATGAGAAAGGCACCACTCCATGTTCGGAAAGAAGGCAAAAGCAATGACGCCAAGCGCCGCTCGCAAGAGCTTCGTCTCGCCTTATGACCTGCCAGCACCCAAGGGTGCTGAAGGTTGGCAAGACCTCTACCCATACAACCTCGTCTTCCAGGACAACCTGAAGGACAAGGAAAACTCCAAGTTCTGGTTCTGCGACTCGCAGCACTGGCCCAACGTGTTCAAGCCATTCGAGACCGTCGGTGTCGAGTTCGCCGTTCGCTGCCTTGGTGCCTACAACACACGCCACTACATCATTCCTCCCGCAAACGGTATTGAGTTCCGCATCCACAACGGCTTCTGCTACATGAGCCCTGTTGCTGTTGCACCTGAGCTAATCGGTGACCGCGTTCCTCACTTCATGGAGCGTGCTGGTTACTACTTCCAGAACTGGAACACCCTGCTGGAGAACTGGAAGAAGAAGGTTCTCTCCACCATCGAAGAGATGGACGCCATCAACTTCGAAGCACTCCCAGACATGGTTGACATCGAGGTCATCACCAGCGGTGCTGGTATTGACCCCACCGCCAAGATGATGGCTGACTACGACCGTCTGATTCAGCTGGCATACAAGAACTGGGAGCACCACTTCGAGTTCCTGAACCTGGGATACGTCGCGTACCTCGACTTCTTCGGCTTCTGCAAGGAATCCTTCCCCGGCATCCCTGACTTGGCTATCGCCAAGATGGTGATGGGTGTGGACTCGGTTCTCTTCCGTCCCGATGACGAGCTCAAGGACCTCGCTGACCTCGCTGTGAAGCACAACCTCACCGCTGTCTTCGCTAAGAACCTCGACGCAGCAGGAACCCTTGCTGAACTCGCAGGCTCTGCAGACGGCAAGAAGTGGATTGCTGCATGGGAGAAGGCTCAGGAGCCTTGGTTCAACTACACCAGCGGTAACGGTTTCTACGGTTCTGACGTCTACTGGCGTGACAACCTGGATCTGCCTATGGGATATATCCAGGACTACGTAGTCCGCGCAGCCAAGGGCGAGCAGCTTCACCGCCCCAAGGATGCACTCATTGCAGAGCGCGACCGTATCACCGGTGAATACGCTGAACTTCTCGACGGCGAAGCCCTCGAGACTTTCAACGGCAAGCTCGGTCTTGCACGCACCGTGTACCCCTACGTAGAAGACCACAACTTCTACATTGAGCACTGGACCATGGGCGTCTTCTGGCGCAAGGTTCGTCAGCTGTCTCGTTTGCTCCACAGCTACGGCTTCTGGACTGAGCCAGATGACATGCTCTACCTGACCCGCGACGAAGTACGTCCCGTACTGTTCGACCTCGCAACCGGTTGGGGTGTTGGCGCTGACTGCATCGCACCTACCTACTGGCCACAGGAGATCGAGCGTCGTCGCAAGATCGTGGACGCCCTGATGACTGCACGCCCCGAGCCTGCATTCAACGAGCCTCCCGCAGAGATCAACGAGCCATTCACCATCATGCTCTGGGGTATCACCACCGAGCAGGTTCAGCAGTGGCTTGGCGGCGACGAGGGCGACCCCAACCAGCTCAAGGGTATGGCAGCATCCCCCGGTGTTGTTGAGGGTAAGGCACGCGTCATCATGGGACCAGAGGAGCTCGACCAGCTCCAGCAAGGTGAAATCCTTGTTGCTCCTGTGACCGCACCTAGCTGGGGACCTGTCTTCGGCAAGATCAGCGCAACGGTGACCGACATCGGTGGAATGATGAGCCACGCGGCTATCGTTTGCCGTGAGTACGGCCTTCCCGCCGTCACCGGTACCGGGTCTGCTTCCACCAAGATCAAGACTGGTATGAAGCTTCGAGTCGATGGCTCGAACGGTACCGTCGAAATCATTGGCTAAGTAAGCAGCCACTAAGGAATAAACCATGTCGTCCCCATCCCACTCACCAGTTGTCAATCACCTGGGCCGCGATGTCACCGGAAAGATTCCGGACGCATCGCGAGTCCCCGGGATGATTGAACTGAACGAGCGGGATGGGGCGATTTGGTCCCTTGCGAAGGATTTCCTTCGCACCCGCGATAACGATGCGCACAGCCTCTATGCGTATTCGATCGCACAAGCTCTGCTCTCGCAGATTCCTGAAGCAGATGAAAACATCGTGCTTCCCGCAATACTTCTCCACGACACGGGTTGGTCCACGGTCGATGAGCGCTTAGCGCTGGAAGCCATTGCTCCCGGAGCAGATGACTCTCTGCGCCACTTGATCATTCAGCACGAAAAAGAGGGTGCACGCATTGCGCGGGAAATCCTCGAGCAGGTCGGTGTTCCTGAAGAAGACATCGTGCAGATCGTGGACATCATTGATGGCCACGACACTCGTCTGGTCACCATCAACACCAATGACGCCCTGGTTAAGGACTCAGACAAGGTCTGGCGCGTCACTCCTCACGGCCGTCGCGTCGTGATGGACTGGTTTGGCATCGATGCTGAACAGTCGCTGCGGTTGTGTGCCTACCGCGCGTATAACGAACTTTTCACTGACCAAGCAAAGGCCATGTCCCGAGTACTTGTGACTACGGCATGCATGGATTTCAGCGAAGAAATTGCCAACACTTACACCCGAGAGGATGTCGCCTAATGGGTGCTTCACCACAGTTTGACGGCAAGGTCGTCATTGTCACCGGCGCAGCCGGTGGCTTAGGTCGTGCCTTTGCTCAGGGGTTCGCTGCCGAAGGCGCCCAGCTCGTTGTTGCCGACATTGACCAGGCAGGCGTGGAAGAAACCGCCTCGATGCTGAAGGCATCTGGTGCGAAAGCCATTGCCGTTAAGGTCGATGTCACCAGCAAAGAATCCACGGATGCTCTGGCCCAAGCTGCTCTGGATGCGTTTGGACGTATTGATGTGCTCATCAACAACGCAGCCATCTATGCAACGCTGACCCGCAAGCCCTTCACCGAGATTGACCCTGCAGAGTGGGATCGCGTCATGAACGTGAACGTCAAGGGGGCGTGGCTGTGTTCAGCCTCGGTTTATCCCAAGATGGCTCAGCCTGGTGGTCGCATTGTGAACATTGCCTCCGCAACTGTCTTCAGCGGTTCGCCACTGTGGATGCACTACGTCGCGTCCAAGGGCGCCGTGATCGGCATGACCCGTGTGATGGCTCGTGAAGTGGGCCCACAGGGCGTCACCGTCAATGCCATTGCTCCAGGATTTACCCTCACTGAAGCCAGCTTGAGCCTGATGGAAGACGCCGAGACCTATGGAGTTGACCGCGGCGCCATCAAGCGTGCCAGCCAGCCCGAAGACATCGTGGGAACCGCTATTTTCCTTGCCGGCGAACAGTCCGGATACATCACCGGCCAGACCCTCGTGGTCGATGGCGGCAAGCAATTCATCTAAAACTTTTCAGAGACAGAAACATAAAACAGGAGAGACACATGCCGAACGTAACTTACATTTCCCCCGACGGAACTGAGACCACCCTCGAAGCTCGTGACGGTGATTCCGTCATGGAAATCGCTGTCAAGAACGGCGTTAAGGGCATCGTTGCTGAATGTGGTGGAGCATGCTCCTGCGCAACCTGCCACGTCTATGTTGATGAGGCTTTCGTTGGTGCTGCCGGCGAAGTTTCTGACCTCGAAGATGACATGCTCGACGGTGCTGAGTCCGAGCGTCTCCCCGTTTCTCGCCTGTCCTGCCAGATCAAGATGTGTGCAGAGCTCGACGGCCTCAAGGTTCGAATCGCTCCTAAGCAGTAGTCATCATGAAAGAAAAGATTCTCATCATCGGTGCCGGCCAAGCCGGCATGCAAATAGCCTCATCGCTGCGCGACGAAGGCTATGCCGGTGATGTCACCATCGTGGGCGAGGAAGCTTATGCTCCCTACCAGCGCCCACCACTATCGAAGGCATATCTTGCCGGTGACATGGATGAAGAATCTTTAGAGTT
The DNA here is from genome assembly GCF_036667855.1 of Aurantimicrobium sp. Classification (NCBI taxonomy): domain Bacteria; kingdom Bacillati; phylum Actinomycetota; class Actinomycetes; order Micrococcales; family Microbacteriaceae; genus Aurantimicrobium; species Aurantimicrobium sp. The sequence continues at coordinate 28,753 of NZ_JAVWTF010000002.1, forward strand.
CCGCAACGAACACTTCTATGTTGAGAACAACATTGGCGTGGTCACCGGTGAACAGATTGTGCACGTGGAGTTTGGTCCTGGCGGCGGAATTGCTAAGGGTAGCTCGGGCAAAACATACGAGTTCGACAAGCTCGCTTTGACTCCGGGTGCAGATCCTCGCAAGCTCAAGGTTGATGGTGCAGATCTAGATGGTGTGCTCTACATGCGCCACCTCGACGATGCCAAAGAGCTCAAGCAGCGCTGGGATTCCATCAACAATGTCGTCGTTCTTGGCGGTGGCTTCATTGGTCTTGAAGTAGCTGCTGTCGCACAAAAAGCGGGCAAGAACGTTACCGTCTTGCAGTCCGGCACTCGCCTGATGGGCCGTGCAGTGTCACCCATTGTTAGCGACTTCTTCAAAGCAGCTCACGAAAAGCGTGGCACTACCGTTCACCTCAACGCTCAGGTTTCAGACCTCATTGGAGATGCCGGCAAGGTCACGGCTGTTCAGCTGGCTGATGGTTCTGTCGTTCCTGCTGACATCGTCATGGTGGGTATTGGTGTGACCGCGCGCGGTGAACTCGCTGACCAGCTCGCTCTCGAGATGGAAGACGGCGTGATCGTGGTGAACGAATATGCCGAGACCTCCAACCCCAACGTGGTGGCTGCCGGTGACGCCGTGATTTTGCCTCACCCGCTGGGCCACGAAGGCACTGTTCGTTTGGAATCAGTGCAGAACGCAGTGGACCAAGCCAAGATTGCCGCCAAGACTCTGATGGGTCAGCGCGAGGCATATCGTGCTGTTCCGTGGTTCTGGTCAGACCAAGCAGATTTGAAGCTCCAAATTGCTGGGCTCTCCTCCGGATATGACCAGACCGTGATTCGTGGTGATCAGGCCGCGGACAAGTTCTCCGTTCTCTATTACAAGAACGGTTCCCTGTTGGCCATCGACGCTGTCAACGACGTCAGTGATTACATGGCCGTACGCCGCGCACTTAATGCAGGGGCAAACATCCCTGCTGATGCGGCAGCAGACTCCTCCATTCCTCTCAAAACGCTCATTACGGGCGGGGAAGCGTAAAGAAAATGACTATGGAATACACGCATGTCCTTGGTGACATCCCCACTCTGGCTAACGGAGCAAGCCCTCGTGGCGAGTGGGAGAACCTTGACGCCGTCTGGGTGGCCGTTCGTCCCTATCTGCGCACCCGCGCCAACGACATTCACCTGCCACTGTCGTTCAACTTTGCCGAGTTACTGCTGGATCACCACCCCGAGGCAGATTCACTCGTGACTCGTCTGGCAATCCTTCTCCACGACACTGGCTGGGCTCGCGTTGACGAAGACCGCATCATCTCCGAGGGTTTCCGGAGCGAAAACGCGATGCAGTCAGACGTTCGTGTTCTGCATGAAATTGAAGGATGCAACATTGCCCGCGAGGTCTTGCCTCCACTCGGATATAGCGACGAGGTAGTTGATGCCGTCTGCAAGATCATTGACGGTCACGACACCGACCCCAACCATGACGGCATAGAAGATGCCATCATGCGTGATGCTGATCGCCTGTGGCGCTTCCAGCCCACCGGTATGGCCTTCTCGGCTCTCTGGTTTGGCAAGACTCCTCAAGAGATTCGCCTGCGCTTAGAGGACACCATCTACGGCCAGCTGATTACCCCCGAAGCACGTGCCATTGCAGAGGTAGAGCTTGCCCGCTCTATTGAACTGCTCAAGCTCGACGTCATTCAGTAAGGACATCATGACCACGCTCGAGGAATACCACGACGATAACTTCATCAACGGTGACTGGGTAAAGTCTCGCTCCGACAAAAAGATCGAGATTGTTGATCCTTCCACCGAAGAAATTTGGGGAGCTGTCCCCGCCTCTAACGTTGAGGACATTGACGCTGCCGTTCAGGCGGCCTCGCGCGCATTCCGCGGCACCGGCTGGAGTGACATCGGGGCACCAGCTCGTGCTGCCATGATGATTCGCCTGGCCGAAGAGTTTGAAGCCCGCGCAGAGCGTCTGGCGATGATCATCACCAGCGAAAACGGTACCGGTATCACCGAAACCCGTCAGGCTGCCGGTCACGCGGGCAAGCTTCTGCGCTACTACGCAGGCCTTGCCGACTACGTCGACCAGATCGACCAGCGTCCTTTCCCTGGCGTGGAAGACCAGTTCACTGAGGTGGTTCGCCAGCCTCGTGGTGTGGCAGCACTCATTGCGCCTTGGAACTTCCCTGTTGCACTTGTCATGGTCAAGCTCGCTCCAGCACTCATCGCTGGCTGCACCGTCGTGATCAAGCCTGCCTCGGAGACTCCGTTGGATCTGCGCATTCTCATGGAATCTGCACAGGCAGCTGGTATCCCCGAGGGTGTTCTCAACCTCATCACCTGTGGCCGCGATGTCGTTGGCGCACTGGTGGAGCACCCACTCGTGGCCAAGGTTGCCTTCACTGGTTCCACCGGGGTGGGACGTCTCCTCGCTGAGCAGTGCGGACGCCTCTTACGCCCTGTCACCCTTGAGCTTGGTGGAAAGTCCGCAAGCATCGTGCTTCCGGATGCCAACCTGGACTACTTTGCTTCGATGCTCAACCGCACCTGCCTGCGAAACACGGGACAGACATGTTACAACTCCACCCGCATCTTGGCTCCTCGCTCCATCTACAAGGATGTTGTCGATGCTGTTGCGACCGTGGTGGGCAACACCACCATTGGTGACCCCTTCGACCCTGCAACGGTTTACGGTCCCTCTGCATCGAAGGAGCAGGCCGCCACTGTTGCCGACTACATCCGCATTGGTCAAGAAGAAGGCGCACGTGTTGCTGTGGGTGGATCGGGAATGCCAGAGGGTATTACCCGTGGTTACTACAACAAGCCCACTGTCTTTGCTGATGTGAACAACCAGATGCGTGTGGCACGGGAAGAGATATTTGGCCCTGTCCTCGTGGTCATTCCTTTTGAGGATGAAAACGACGCCGTCAACATTGCCAATGATTCTCCCTTTGGTTTAGGTGGCTCGATCTTCACGGAAGATCCCAACCATGGTGCTGAATTGGCTCGTCGTATTGAGTCAGGTTCGGTTGGTATCAACTTTTATGGCTCTAACCTTGCTGCACCATTTGGTGGCTGGAAAGACTCCGGCATCGGTATGGAATATGGCCCTGAGGCCATTGGTGCATACACGCGCATGAAGTCCATTCACCGCAAGCGCTAGAAACACTTAAAGTTCGAGGCCCCCATCCTGCTGGTCTGGGGGCCTCGAAGTTTTTGTATGGGTTTAGCGCCAGTCGTCTGCGCTGTAGTCCCAACCAACGTAACCTTCAGCGATAAAGGTTTGACCGGCTAGTGACTCGGTGTACGAGTAGAGGTCAGCGACTTGACGCTTCTTGTCAAAGTCGGTTGCATCCGGTGCGATGTGCAGCATGGTGGTCATCATGTAGGAGTAGTTGGTGGCCTTCCAGATGCGCTTGAGGGCGTCTTCCTGGTAGCTGTCCAAGAACTGCTCAGAACCTGAGCGGTAGTACTCACGAAGTGCACGGTTCAGCCACAGCACATCGCTGAATGCGAGGTTCAGGCCCTTTGCTCCTGTGGGGGGAACAGTGTGTGCTGCGTCACCCATCAGGAAGACCTTGTTCTTGCGCAGGCTGTCGTGGACATAGCTGCGGAACTTGAGAACGTCCTTGCGGAAGATGTTGCCGCGCTTGAGCTCGTGGGTGGAAACACCAGCCTGCAGCTTGTCCCAGATCTGCTCGTCAGTGACGGCGTTGACGTCCATGTTGGGGTCGCACTGGAAGTACATGCGCTGGATGTGCTCGTCACGAGTAGAGATAAGTACAAAGCCTTCTTCTGAGCGGCTGTAGATGAGCTCTTCGGAGCTGGGTGGTGCTTCCACGAGGATGCCGTACCAACCGAAGGGGTATTCACGTGCCATGCCGCTGAACTTGTTGCCGGTGACGTATTCGCGAGCGATGCTCATCGATCCGTCGGCACCGATGACGAAGTCAGTGGAGATTTCAAAAGCCTCGCCCTGAGCATTTTTGCCCACGATCATGGGGCCGGTGGGACCGTCCACGACCTTGTCTGCCAGGTGCTCGAACAGGGGAGTCACGCCTGCAGCAACGCGAGCCTTGATCTGGTCCTTGAGCACTTCGTGCTGGGGGTAAAGATAAACACCCTTTCCCGTGAGCTTGGGGAAGTCGAAGCGGTGAGCGTGGCCATCAAAGTGGAACTCGATACCGTCGTGACGCATGGTCTCGACATAGTCGCGGGAAACCACATCGGTGTCGACAAGAACCTCAACAGCGGGGGATTCGAGGATGCCCGCCTTGACGGTGCCTTCGATGTCTTCGCGGCTACGGCCGTCAATGACGACGGAGTCGATGCCTGCGCGCTGAAGGAGGTGGGCAAGCTGCAAGCCAGCAGGGCCTGCGCCGAGAATGCCGACCTGAGTGCGGATTGATGTGGTCATCATTGAACCTTTTCGTAAGAGGTGAACGTCTAGGACTATTCAGGCTTATGCGGAAGGTGGCAACAAGACTAAAGTTTCATGAGATGGAAGTTTCGAAACGGAGCCAATCATGAGCCCAGCACGGGTAGAAAGCGGTGCCCCCACGGCGCTGCTGGAGCGCGCCATGGAGATCCTCGGCTGTTTCGACGAAAAGCACAGCGCCCTCACGCTGACCCAGCTTGCTCAGCTGACCAAGCTCCCCATGTCGACCTGCCACCGCATCGTGGGAACACTCGAAGATGGAGGGTTTCTCAGTAAAGGCAGTGACCGTAAGTTCCGCGTAGGCACCAAACTCTGGACCATTGCACAGCACGCTCCTCTGAGTGAACGTCTGCGCGAAAGTGCACTTCCCACTCTTGCTCGTCTCTATGAAGAGACCGGAGAGAACGTGACGCTGGCTGTTCTCGACCGTGGTCAAGCGCTCTACGTTGACCGTCTCGTGGGGGAGCGCAGCATCCCCACCATCAGCCGTGCTGGTGGCCACCTTCCCCTCCACACCACGGGTGTGGGGAAGGTGTTGCTGGCATATCAATCGGAGAAAGCCATCGAGCAATACCTTTCCAAGCCCCTCCCCAGGCCCACCCCGCAATCCATTACGCAGCCAGATGCACTGCGGAGGGATCTCGCTGAGGTGCGCAAAAACGGGTATTCCATCACACGCCAGGAGATGACCCGGGGCAGCGGGTCGATAGCCGTCCCCATCATGCGCAATGGGCGTTGTGTTGCGGCAGTGGGCGTGATTGTGCACTTGAACAGACTTGATGTGAACCGTTTGGTTTCAACCCTGACGGATGCAGCCGCGTCGATCTCAGCCGAACTCGACGGTCACTAAAACGGCTAAGTTCCTTGTGAATAATGCTCTGTCAGTAATTGTGTATAACTGATAGCATTTACTATATGTCTAGCATTTCTTCTTTTGAGCAGCTGCAGGCTGAAGCCCGCGCTGCTGACCTGCTCTATGCCAGGTCTCGGAAGATCTTGGTAGATGCCGTCCGTGCAGGAATCAGGGCGGGCCTCAGCCAGCGGGAAATCGCTGCTGCCGTGGGCAGGAGCCAGCCTGAGGTTTCGAGGTTGGTTCGGTTCCAAGGGCAGACCCCATTGGGGAAGAAGCTTCGTAAGCACCGCAGCGAGGTCATCAAGATTGCGAAATCCCATGGTGCTCGGGACCTGAAGGTCTTCGGAAGCGTTGTGACGGGCAAAGAGCATGAAGGCTCTGATATTGACCTGTTAGCAACTTTCGACAAAGGTGTCAGCCTTATGGGTATTGCTCGCCTGCAATTCGCACTCGGCGAATTGTTAGGGGTTGAAGTTGATGTTGTTGGAGAGAAAAGCCTCAGGCCATTTCTTCGTGATCGTGTGTTGGAGGAAGCTGTCCCTCTCTAACTCGGGTGCAATCAAGGTCTGGTGAACCTAGGCTGTAAGTGTGACCGAGAAGAGCGTTCCTACCCGCACCGTGACTGGTCGCGCGCTCGCCGTCTTGGACACCTTCGACGTGAGGCACCGCCGGCAATCGCTGGCATCCATCTCGCGTCGCGCAGACCTGCCGCTGACCACCGTTCACCGCTTGGTGCACGAGTTGGAAAAGCAGAACGCGTTGGTTCGTGGTTCCGATGGCGACTACGAAATCGGCAGCAAGATTTGGCGGCTGGGCCTGTTGGCATCGGTTCACTCAGACTTACGTGAGGTGGCACTTCCATATATGGAAGACGTCTACCAACTCCACAATGATGCTGTGCAGATTGCGGTGCTCGATGGCCTGCGCTGTTTGATTGTGGAGCGCATTGCAGGCTCGAGAACCCTAGAAGTCATCAGTAAACCGGGCTCCAGGCTTGCTCTCCACGCCACCGGCGTGGGGAAAGTGCTTCTGGCACATGGTGATGCGGAACTGCAGAAGGCAGTGCTGAACTCTCTGGATCGGTATACCGACCAGACCATTACTGATCCTGGAATTTTGGAAACACAGCTGAAGACCATCAAGGTGCAGGGTTTTGCCAAGACCCAAGAAGAGCTTGCGGAGGGTGCGGTTTCCATTGCTGTGCCCTTGCGAGGCAAGGGCGGCAATGTCATCGCCGCACTGGGCATCGTGGCACCGAGTGATGGTCGTGATCTAGGCAAACTTGTCCCCGTAATGCAGGTCACCGGAGCAGCTTTGTCGAAGAAGCTGGTTGAAGCAGGTCTGGGCGACGCTGCTCGCCTGCAAGCAAGCTCCTAAAGCTCATTCAGATTGGCCTTCCACTATCCGGAAGGCTCCTTGGTTTTCTCCTATCAAATGCAGTTGTCTGTAATCAGGCATATTTGCGTTAATTCGAAGGAGAATCATGGCACGCGTCGTTCGAGGAACACCACGAACCCCACTTGAGATTGTGGACGGCCTCGCCGCTCTCGGATCTGCCACCGTGCACGAGGCACAGGGACGCATTGGTTTGCTGAACCGTCGCCTGCGCCCCATCTTCCCCGCCATGATTGCTGGCAACGCGCTCACCTGTGAAGTTGCGCCCGGTGACAACTGGATGATTCACGTTGCCGTCGAGCAGGCACAACCTGGCGACATTCTGATTGTGACCCCCACAAGCCCTTGCGACGACGGTTACCTCGGTGACCTGCTCGCTGAGAGCCTGATGGCTCACGGCGTTCGAGGTCTCGTTATTGATGCCGGTGTGCGTGACGTGGCAACCCTGACTGAAATGGGCTTCCCTGTCTGGTCGAAGACCATCAGCTCGCAGGGAACCGTCAAGGAAACCATTGCAAACGTGCAGACGCCGATTCTTATGGCAGACCAGCTTGTTCGTCCCGGTGACGTTATCGTGGCCGACATTGACGGTGTGTGCTTGGTCAAGCGTGAAGACGCCGAAAAGGTTCTCAAGGCAGCCCAGGAACGCGAAGCCATGGAAGCAGGCAAGCGCACACGCTTGGCCTCTGGTGAGCTAGGTCTCGACATTTACAAAATGCGTGAGAAGCTCGCTGCTAAGGGACTCGTCTACGAGGACTACGCGGGTGAATAACTCTCAGGTTGCCATTCCCTGCGTGGTTATGCGCGGGGGAACGTCAAAGGGTCTCTACTTCTTGGCAAGTGATTTGCCTGCAGATCGCGCTGCCCGGGACACTTTCCTCCTTGCGGCTATGGGCTCCCCTGATGTGCGCGAGATCGACGGCATGGGTGGCGGACACCCGCTGACCTCGAAGGTTGCGGTTGTCTCCAAGTCCGAGCGTGACGGCATCGACGTGGACTACCTGTTCTTGCAGGTGTGGCCCGACCGCGCTGAAGTCAGTGACCAGCAGAACTGCGGCAACATTCTTGCTGGCGTGGGGCCCTTCGCTATTGAAAAAGGTCTTGTTCCAGCTGCGGATGGCGTGACTCCTGTTGCGATCTACATGGAAAACACCGACTCCAAGGCCACGGCCTTCGTCGAGACTCCCGGTGGAGTCGTCAACTACGCCGGCACCGCACGCATTGACGGAGTTCCTGGAACTCACGCTCCCATCAACATCAATTTTGAAGATGTTGCTGGCTCGAGCTGCGGTGCTCTGCTTCCCACTGGCAACGTGGTGGATGAGGTGTTGGGTGTGCAGGTGACCTGCATCGACAACGGCATGCCCGTTGTCTGCCTCAATGCTTCAGACTTTGGAATCTCCGGATATGAAACTCCTGCAGAGCTCGAGGCGAACGCTGAGCTCAAGGCTCGCGTGGAAGAGATTCGTTTAGCCGTGGGTCCGCTCATGAACTTAGGCGACGTCACCAACAAGACCGTGCCCAAGATGAGCTTGCTCGCACCCGCGCAAGACGGTGGCCTGCTCTCCACTCGCACCTTCATTCCACACCGTGTGCACGAAAGCATCGGTGTGTTGGGCGCTGTCTCTGTTGCCACCGCCTGCATGCTCGAGGGCAGTGTTGCTGCCCAGATTGCTGGTTTAGACACCGTCGGTTCCAGCCTCGAGGTGGAAGTTGAGCACCCCACCGGGTTCTTCACCGTCCAGATGGAAGTAGATAACTCCACTGGAACCCCTGTTGTGACGAAGTCTGCGTTGCTGCGCACCGCCCGCATGCTCATGTCGGGTTCTATTTATGTCCTCGAATCTGCTTGGGAGAACAACGCATGATCATCGATATCCACGGCCACTACACAACGGCCCCTGAGCTTCACAACCAGTGGCGCATTGACCAGCTCGCAGCCTATGCAGCAGGTCAGCCCAGCCCTGAATACCCCGAGATCTCGGACGAGATCATCCGCGAGACCATTGAGCAGAACCAGCTCAAGCTCATCAAGGAGCGCGGTTCAGACCTCACCATCTTCTCTCCTCGTGCTTCTGCGATGGGCCACCACGAAGGTGACCAACGCATCAGCCTCGAGTGGACTGTTGCTTGCAACAACCTGATCAAGCGTGTGGTGGATCTGTTCCCTGAAGACTTCGTCGGTGTTGCTCAGCTGCCCCAGTCTCCTGGTGCTGATCTGACCGAGACCATCAAGGAAATGGAACGCTGCATCAATGAACTGGGCTTCATTGGTGTGAACCTCAACCCTGACCCCTCTGGCGGTCAGTGGCAGACCGTTCCCTTGACGGACAAGTTCTGGTACCCGCTCTACGAGAAGATGGTCGAACTCGACGTTCCTGCCATGATTCACGTGTCGGCGTCCTGCAACCACAACTTCCACGCAACTGGTGCGCACTACATGAACGCAGACACCACGGCGTTTATGCAGCTGCTGCAGGGAAACCTGTTCGGAGACTTCCCCACACTGCGATTCATCATTCCTCACGGTGGTGGAGCTGTTCCCTATCACTGGGGTCGCTACCGCGGCCTGGCTGACATGTTGAAGCAGCCCAGCGTGGACACCCACCTGATGAACAACGTGTTCTTTGACACCTGCGTCTACCACCAACCCGGCATCGACTTGTTGGTCGATGTCATCGACAACAAGAACATCTTGTTCGGTTCAGAAATGATTGGTGCCGTTCGCGGCATCGACCCTCAGACCGGCAACTACTTCGATGACACCAAGCGTTACATCGATGCCGCCAAGATCTCAGACGAAGAACGCACCAACATCTTCTCCAAGAACGCCCGCACCGTCTTCCCTCGCCTGGATGCCAAGTTGAAGGAGCGTGGACTGTGAGCGCATTTGTGAAGGATGCTGACTGGCTCGATTGGCACCCCAACCCCAGCAAGCCTAAGTTTCAGGTGCCAGCTGGCGCAGTAGATGCGCACTGTCACGTCTTCGGTCCTGGAGATGTGTTCCCCTTCGCTCCCGAGCGCAAATACACTCCGTGTGATGCCAGCTGGGAGCAGCTCTTTTCCCTGCGTGACTTCCTTGGTTTTGACAAGAACGTTGTCGTGCAGGCAACCTGCCACGGTTCCGACAACTCTGCACTCTTGGATGTGCTTGAGCGTGCCAACGGCAAGGCCCGCGGTGTGGTCACCGTGAAGCCAGATATCTCGGTTGAAGAACTCCAGCGCATGCACGATTTGGGTGTGCGGGGGGTGCGCTTCAATTACGTCAAGCGTTTGGTTGATCCCAAGCCTGATGACTACTACCGCGAAATCATTGAGAAGATCCGCCCTCTGGGCTGGCATGTGGTCCTCTACTTCGAGCCTTCGGACTTGAAGGAGAAGAAAGACTTCTTCAACTCGTTGAACATTCCACTTGTCATTGACCACATGGGTCGCCCCGATGTGACCAAGCCTGTGGACAACGAGGAGTTCGAGATGTTCCTCGACTTCATGCGGGGCAACAAGGACGTCTGGTGCAAGGTCAGCTGTCCGGACCGCCTCACCAAGAGCGGTTCACCTGAGTATGCCGATGTTGTTCCCTTTGCCAAGAAGATCGTCGAAGAATTCCCCGACCGTGTTCTGTGGGGCACCGACTGGCCGCACCCCAACATGAAGACAGAGATGCCGGACGACGGCATCTTGGTTGACTATGTTCCCTCGATTGCAGTCACCCCTGAGCTGCAAACCAAATTGCTTGTAACCAACCCCAACACCCTCTACTGGAGCTAATCATGAAGCCCAATTTTGAGCAGTACAAGGACATTCCTGGCACAACCATCTTCACTATTGAGTTGGCCCGTCAGGGTTTCCACCTCAACCAGTTCTGCATGAGCCTGCGCAGTGAGGAAAACCGCAAGCGCTTCTTGGCCGATAACCGTGCCTACCTCGACGAATGGGACATGACGGAAGAGCAAAAGCAGGCGGTCATTGACCGTGACTTCCAGAAGATGCTGGATCTGGGCGGCAACGTCTACTTCCTGTCCAAGATCTTTGCTTCGGAAGGGCTCTCTTATGTTCAGGCCGTGAGCACCATGACGGATATGACCACAGAGCAGTATCAAGAAATGATGATTAACGGCGGCCGCAACATCGAAGGCTGGCGCTCGAAGAAGGAACGAGGCGAAGCATAATGGCGAAGATTGTTGCTGGTATTGCGACCAGTCACGTCCCTGCCGTAGGCCACGCTGTGGACTCCGGTAAGACACAGGATGCCTACTGGAAGCCCATGTTTGATGGCTATGAATTCTCCAAGCAGTGGGCTAAAGATAACCCTGCTGATGTGGCGATCATTGTCTACAACGACCACGCTTCTTACTTCGGTATGGAGATCATGCCTACCTTCGCGATCGGCATTGCAGATAGCTACGCCATCTGCGACGAGGGCTATGGCCCCCGACCCGTTCCTGTTGTGGAAGGTGCTCCGGAGCTGGCAACACACGTTGCTGCTTCACTCATCACCGATGACTTCGACATGACGGTGCTCAATGTTTTGGAAGTGGACCACGGCCTAACCGTGCCCATGTCCTTGATGTATGGCACGCCCGATAAGTGGCCCACCAAGGTCATTCCGTTGCCCGTCAACGTCGTGATGAACCCTCAGCCCTCCGGTGAGCGTTGCCTCGCGCTGGGTAAGGCCATCAAGCGTGCGGTGGAGCAGTTCGACGGTGACCTCAAGGTAGAGGTGTGGGGAACTGGTGGCATGAGTCACCAGATCCAGGGTGCTCGTGCAGGTCTGATCAACCTGCCCTGGGACATCCAGTTCATGGATGACCTCATCAACCAGCCCGAAGTTCTCCAATACAAGCCACACCTCGAATACATGATCGAAGCAGGCTCCGAAGGCGTGGAGCTCATTATGTGGCTCATCATGCGTGGAGCTCTCGGTGACCAGGTCAACGAGGTCTATCGTTTCAACCACGTTCCCGCCTCCAACACCTCAGTTGGCCACCTCATTTTGACCCCCAAGGAAGACTAAACATGACCGTCAATATTGCTGTTGTTGGCCTCGGTGCCTTCGGCCAGAAGCACCTCGATGCGCTGGCCAACATTCCTGATGCCACCATCAAGTACGTCGGCCACAGCCGTCAGAACGTGGCGGATGAAATCGCTGAGAAGTATGGCGCAGACAAGGGCTTTGATAGCTACACCGAGCTGCTGGCCCAGCCAGACCTCGATGGCGTCATCTTGGCCACCCCCACCCAGATGCACCACGATCAGACCATTGAGGCACTGCGCGCAGGCAAGCACGTCATGGTGGAAATCCCCATGGCAGATAACTTGGCTGGTGTTCAAGAGATTGTGGATGTGCAAAAGGAAACCGGTTTGATTGCCATGGCTGGTCACACCCGCCGTTTCAACCCTTCTCACCAGTACGTTCACAACAAGATCACTGCGGGTGAGTTCAACATTCAGCAGATGGATGTGCAGACCTACTTCTTCCGACGCACCAACATGAACGCACTCGGACAGCCACGCTCGTGGACTGACCACCTGCTCTGGCACCACGCAGCCCACACCGTGGACCTGTTCCAGTACCAAACAGGCGAGAAGATCGTGAAGGCCAACGCCATTCAGGGCCCCAAGCATCCTGAGCTGGGCATTGCGATGGACATGTCCATCCAGCTGGCCACCGAAACCGGCAAGATCTGCACCCTCTCCCTCTCGTTCAACAACGATGGTCCCTTGGGAACCTTCTTCCGCTACATCGGTGACACCGCGACCTACATCGCACGTTATGACGACCTCGTCACCGGCAAGGAAGAAGTCATTGACGTCTCCAACGTGGATGTCTCCATGAACGGTATTGAGCTTCAGGACCGTGAGTTCGTGGCAGCTATCAAAGAAGGCCGCGAGCCCAACGCCAGCGTTGCTCAGGTTCTTCCCTGCTACATCGTTCTCGACGCACTCCAACAGCAGCTCGACTACTAAGCTCTACCTGCCGCTTCAAGGCACAACAAAAGAATCCCCGCAGCAATGCGGGGATTCTTTGTGTGTAGAGCTGAATTAAGCTGCGATGTCTCGTCTGAGTTTTTCGAGATAGATTCGCAGGCTAGGAACGTGACGTACTGGGTCACGGCCCTCTAAGAATGTTTCCAGATCGTCCAACACATCTTTTGAGATGGGGATGTTCTTCGCTACAGCGAGGCGGAGCGTGTCTGTCAACACGATTCCATATTCGCCTTCATTGAACATGAACTGTGCGTCCTTGAATTGTGCACGAGTCATAGAGCTCTTCACCTGGGGGAGAACTCTCTGCGCAATGGATTCGGACATCAACATGCTCATATTCTAGCTCCGGCCTCGTTCTCGCGTAATGGGCGTGGTTTTCTTTTGCCACTTGTCCAGATGGTAACTCCGTCACCTTCAAGCGGAATCACGGTGGCAACCATGAGTTGTTGAGAGACTTCATCAATATCAATAATCATTCGCATTTTTACTCTCGCAATCACTGCTTCGAAAACTCCAGGGGACAAAGAGCCATAAGCCAAAATAACCCGGTACTGGATTTCTTCGACTGCTGCGATGAGCTCTGGTTCATCCCACCCAGGAGGGAATTCAGATTTCTTTCTGTTAGCGCCAAACCTATGTCCGCCGCCCTCAGCATCCCCATCAAGAATGTGGGCGATGTCGACAGGCCGTAACGGAATAAAGCCAAATCGGTCTGGAGGTGTTCGCGGCATCCGCCCAGTTTGGGAGGCTGACCATTCGGTTATGCCAAGTAGGTCACAACCTGGGAGTAACTTTCTATGTTCGAAGCTGGGGAGGGCTACCTCGCGAAGTCGTTACTTAAGCCACTTCTTTGTTGGCGTTTGGCTGAACGGAATCTTCTTGCCATGCATGATCCGGCCATGGGTGAACTGGATAGGCGCAATCATGGTGCTGTCATAGCCACTGCTGGCCAGAAGTTCGACCACGTCTTGCATCGCAATCTGGTGGCGTTTGAAGTTGTGGGCAGCGTCATCGATGAGAGCCTGGGTGGCGTCTGCATTGAAAGAGGTGAGTTCGGCCTGGATGTCTTTCCAGGCCCACTCTTCAATACCCAGGCTTTCTGCTGCCCACAGAGTGTCTGCGACGACCTCTGCCAGGCCATTGCTCAGCAGGGTGCGAATCAGAGTGCGAGCGGCAGCGTCGCCAGGAACATCAGAGATCACAGTGACTGCAATCTTGAGATTGGTTAGAACCACAAAGAGCGCGTGAGCGGCAGAACCCGCAGCTTCTACATTTCCTGCGGTGGGGAGGGCAGCATCTGCGTAGGCATGGGCAGGAAACAGCTCTGCCAAGCGCTTCTTGAGTTCAGGAGTGCCAGTGGTGAAGTCTGCATAGATAGCGCCTGATTGCAGCAGGGGAGCAAACTCTTGTGCTTTCTTTTCGGCGAGATGTGGAGCAACGAAACTCAGCACCACATCTGCACTGGCTGCTTCTAAGATGTCGCTTGCCACAGGAATGGGCACGTATTCGGCAGGAGCTAGTTCGAATCCCACCACCTCAGCACCGGCAGCCTGAAGTGCGACGCCGAGGCGTAAGCCAGCGTCGCTGGGACCGATCACTGCAATGCGCGTCATGACTAAACCTCGCGGTCCAACATCTTCATTTGTGCCTCGTTGTGGTGTCCACCAACGGGCTGGGTCACCTTGTCGAGACGTATCACTTGTTCTGTGGTGAGCTCCACGTCCACAGCAGCGAGGTCCTCTTCGAGGTGGCTAATGCGCACAGTTCCTGGAATGGGTGCCCAGTCAGCGCCCTTGGCCAACAGCCAAGCCAGCGCTAACTGTGCTGGCGTGCAGCCAACCTCAGCAGCAATGCTGGTGACCTCGCCGAGAATCTCTTTGTTCTTCTCGAATGCATCAGGCAAGAAGCGGGGGTTGGTCAGGCGCCAGTCATCCTCGTCGAACTTGTCCAGTGTGGTGATCTTGCCGCTGAGCATGCCTCGGCTGAGTGGCGAATAGGGCACAAAGCCAATACCGAGCTCGGCGAGCAGGTCGAGTGTTCCATCTTCACCGTCACGAGTCCAGAGCGAATACTCCGACTGCAGCGCTGTGATGGGGTGGACGGCATTTGCCTTGCGAATGTTAGCTTGGCCAGCCTCGGAGAGACCGATGTGGCCAATCTTGCCTTCGTCGATGAGTTCTTTGAGGGTGCCAATGACGTCTTCGATGGGAATGTTCTTATCGATACGGTGCTGGTAGTAGAGATCGATGTAGTCCATGTCCAGACGCTTCAACGACTGCTCAACGGCGTAGCGAATGTTGGCGGGGGAGCTGTCGAAACCGAGTTTTCTGTCGGGGAATTCACCTGTCATCATGCCGAACTTCGTTGCAATGACAACCTCGTCACGGTGTGCTTTGAGTGCCTTGCCCACTAGAACTTCGTTCTTGAAGGGGCCGTAGATCTCGGCAGTGTCGAAGAACGTCACACCGAGCTCGAGAGCGCGATGAATGGTGGCAATGTGAACTTCGTCCGGTTGGTCCTTGCCTGTGAAAAGGTGGGACATGCCCATGCAGCCCAGACCAATACGAGAGACGGTGAGGTCGCGAAGCTTGGTGTATTTCATGGGAATCCTTAGGGGTGCGTCATCGACAACACATCAAGTGCGCTGTCGAGCTGTTCAAGGGTGAGCTTCTTACCATCAACGAAGCCCAACTCAATGGTTGATTCGCGGATGGTCTTGCCGGTGGCAACAGCATGCTTGGCAATCTTGGCAGCGGCTTCGTAGCCAATGTATTTGTTCAGCGGCGTCACGATGGACGGGCTGGACTGTGCCATGGCACGAGCGCGCTTCACGTTCGCCTCGAGACCGTTAATGGTCTTGTCAGCCAGGATGCGTGCGGAGGAGGAGAGTAGGCGGATCGACTCGAGAACAGCACTACCCATCACGGGGATGGCCACGTTGAGCTCGAACAAACCAGATGCGCCACCCATCACAACGGTGGAGTCATTACCAATGACCTTCATGCAGACCATGAGCACGGCTTCAGGAACAACCGGGTTAACCTTGCCGGGCATGATGGAGGAGCCTGGCTGCAGGTCAGGGATGTGAATCTCGGCCAGGCCGGTGTTGGGACCGGAGCCCATCCAGCGAATGTCGTTGCAGATCTTGGTCAGTGACACCGCGATGGTGCGCAGCACGCCGGAGGCTTCAACCAGGCCATCGCGGTTGGCTTGAGCTTCGAAGTGATCACGTGCTTCGGTAATGGGAAGCTTGGTTTCTTTCGCTAGCTTCTTGATCACCAGCTGAGGGAAGCCTTTAGGAGTGTTGATGCCGGTTCCCACGGCTGTGCCGCCGAGGGGGACTTCGGCAATACGAGGCAATGCAGCCTTGATGCGCTCAATGCCGAGGCGAATCTGAGCTGCATAGCCACCAAATTCTTGGCCGAGAGTCACGGGAGTCGCATCCATGAGGTGTGTGCGGCCGGACTTGACTACAGTTGCCCACTTCTTGGCTTTCTTCTCCAGTGACCTGGCGAGATATTCCAAAGAAGGAATGAGGTCCTTCAGAAGTGCACTTGTCACGGCCACGTGAACAGAGGTGGGGAAGACGTCATTAGAAGACTGTGAGCAGTTCACGTGGTCGTTGGGGTGAACGGGTTTCTTGAGCTTTCCGGAGGCGAGGGTGGCCAGCACCTCGTTCATGTTCATGTTGGAGCTGGTGCCAGAACCTGTTTGGTAGGTGTCGATGGGGAACTGGTCGTCATAGTTGCCGGTAATGACCTGGTCAGCGGCCCAGGCAATAGAGTCAGCGATCTTCTGGTTCAGAACACCCAGTTCGGCATTGGCCAGTGCCGCTGACTTCTTGATCTGAGCCAATGCAGCGATGTGAGCAGGTTCAAGAGTGGTGCCCGAGATGGGGAAGTTTTCCACTGCACGCTGAGTCTGTGCGCCATAGAGGGCATTGATGGGAACGAGCACCTCACCCATGGTGTCGTGCTCGATACGGAAATCTTTGTTCTGTGCCATGAGCGCTTCCTTGCGTGGGTGAAGAGGGAAAAGACTTAGACGCCGATGTCGCCGACGACAACGTCAGGCTGTACGACACCCTGACCTAGACGGTAGTTGGCTCCCACAATGGCGAGATTACCTTCAGCAATGGCCTGAGTAATCAGCTCAGAGCTTTCCATGAGTTCTGCAATGGTGTCACGGAGGTGT
Source organism: Aurantimicrobium sp. (assembly GCF_036667855.1). NCBI lineage: Bacteria > Bacillati > Actinomycetota > Actinomycetes > Micrococcales > Microbacteriaceae > Aurantimicrobium > Aurantimicrobium sp. The sequence continues at coordinate 45,651 of NZ_JAVWTF010000002.1, forward strand.
TCGCGGCCTACTGCCAGAGCATCGACCTGTTCCGGGTTCAGCGAACCATCTGGGGCAAACAGCCCTGCTTTGCCCGCAACGCGGCGGATGGCCGGAACGATACGTGAAACAAGTGCCTCAATGTGGGGAGGCAGGGGAGTGGAGTCAGGACCCAGCATGTTGATGGCGCCGTTGACGGCACCACAGTTGTCGTGGCCGAGAACAACAATGAGGGGAACTTCGAGAACACCCACGGCGTATTCGAGAGAACCAACGACTGAGTCAGAGATGATCTGACCCGCGTTACGAACTACGAACAGGTCGCCCAAGCCCTTATCAAAGATGATTTCCGCTGCAAGGCGAGAGTCAGAGCAGCCAAAGAGCGCCGAAGTGGGGCGCTGTTCATCCACGAGCTCGGCACGGCGGTCAACATCTTGGCGAGGGTGAGCAGGGGCGCCGGAAACGAAACGTTCGTTTCCCCGCGCCATTTCAGCCCAGGCCTTTGCAGGAGTTATTCGGGTCATTGCTCACTCCTCAGGTCAGCCGTGATCGACGTGGCAAGTTGTTCAAATTCTGCATCGTCAGCAGTGCCATAGAGGACAACAGTGGAACGTCCCAGTGTGGTCACCATGGCGTACTCAACATTTCCGGCATCATTCATGGACCGATTGTCATAGACGGTCCATTGCTGGCCATCAATCGTGACGGTACCGGTGGCGGGGTAATCCTTGAGTTCGTTGGCAACCCAGGTCTCGTTGGCATCAAAGGCTTCATTGAAAGCGATGAACTTATCGCTCGGAGTAATGAAGCCGATATACCAGCTGGTGACCTGCCCGTTGGTGGCATTACGCAGCTCTGCTGCGTTAGCTCGCCACTGTTCAGGCATTGCAGGAACGAGGAGGGATTCACCTAGCGATTTTGAGGCAATTTCACTCTGGGCAACATAGTCAACTTGCCAGTTGGGCTCACCATCAGCGCGGGGGACTAGGAAATAAATTACAGCGACCAATCCCACAGTCACGAGGAGCGAATAGACCAGGTTGTTGATGGTCTTGCGAGATTTATACAGCCTGGAATTCTCTGCCTTACGAGCAGCAGTTTCCGCTGGTGTCTCAGGACGACCTAGCTCGGCAACAATCTTGGGCTTTTTGCTCATTCGGCGGCAGCGCCTGAATCTAGTCCGGCACGGGCAGCATTGAGGCGCTCCTTGGCGCCAACGAGCCACTCCTCGCAGCGCTTGGCAAGTGCTTCGCCACGTTCCCAGAGAGCAAGAGTCTCTTCGAGCGTGGGGCTTCCCTGCTCCAGCTGAGAAACAACAGCAACAAGTTCATTACGTGCGTCTTCGTAGCTGAGCTTCGAGACATCTACTGGTGCTGCCATGGTTACGATTCTACCTTCCGTGGACCGGCCGAAACCGCGTCGATAGTGCCCTCTGCCAGGGTGAGGGCGAATTCAGTCTTTGCGGGTGCATCCTTCGCGGAGCGAGCTACCTTGCCATTCGGTAAGACCGCAATGGCGTAGCCGCGGTCCAGCGTCTGCTGTGGTGACAGCGCTCGCAGTTGAGTCTTGAGTGACAGCGTTTCCTGCGCGGCATTGTGCAGGGCGCGGTCGACCAGGTCAGAACCGCGCTGAACGTTGCGAACGATTTCCTCTGCACGAGTGGAAATGATCCAGTCCGCATCTGCCAACACGGGGCGTGAACGCAGGGATTCCAAGCGATCAAGTTCTCCGGTCAGGAAAGCAGTCACGCGGTTGCTAATGCGGCTGCGCGCATCGGCTACGCGTGCCAATTCTTCACCCACGTCGGGAACGACGCGCTTGGCAGCATCGGTAGGAGTGGAGGCGCGGAGGTCGGCCACATTATCCAGAAGCGGAGCATCGGCCTCATGGCCGATGGCACTGACCAGGGGAGTGACGCAGGCAGCAGCTACACGGACGAGCTTCTCATCGCTGAAGGGGAGCAGGTTCTGGAAGTCTCCACCACCGCGGGCAACGATGATGACATCGACTTCAGGGTCTGCATCAAGTTTCTGAATAGCGGCAATAACTTCAGGAACTGTCTGGTCGCCTTGCACCTTGGTGTGGATGACCTTGAACTCCACCTGTGGCCAGCGCAGGTGGGCGTTCTTGAGCACGTCCTTCTCGGCATCAGAGTCTTGACCGGTAATCAAACCAATGCACTGAGGTAAGAAGGGCAGTGGAACCTTACGGTCAGCATCGAAGAGACCTTCTTTGGCGAGCTGTGCGCGTAAGCGCTCCAGCTTCTCCAGAAGGTCACCGAGGCCTACGTGACGCAGCTCGAGGATGTTGAGGCCGAGGTTGCCGTTCTTTTTCCAGAAGTCAACCTTGACCAAGGCAATAACGCGGTCGCCTTGTTTGATGTCGTCGGGCATCTTGGTGCGGGCATTGGACCAAATGGTGAAGCCCATGGTGGAGTCTTCGGTGAGGTCCTTGAGCTTGCCAAAGATGCCGGAAGAGCGCTGATCCCACTGAGTAATTTCACCCTCAACCCACACCAAACCAAGACGATCGAGGTATGCCTTGAGCTTGGTGGTGAGGGCAGCAATGGGCCACGGATCTTCCGGGGTCGATGCCTCTTCACTCATACCTTCTACGGTAGTCGAGACTCCGGACAAACTCTCACCCTCGTCACCTACACTTGAACACGTGAGCGCAACGAATATTGGTCTGGGCATGCCCCGCGTCCCCCGTCCCAAAATCACTCTGGTGGAACTTCCTTCCCCCGAGCCCAAGCGTGTGCTCTTGGCTTCTCCTCGTGGCTACTGCGCCGGTGTTGACCGCGCAGTCATCACCGTGGAGAAGGCACTCGAAACCTTTGGTGCTCCTGTTTACGTGCGCAAGGAAATCGTTCACAACAAGCACGTGGTCACCACCCTTGAAGAAGCTGGTGCCATCTTCGTCGACGAAGTTGACGAAGTTCCAGAAGGTTCACACCTCGTCTTCTCCGCTCACGGTGTCTCACCAGCGGTGGTGGCTGAAGCTGAAGCTCGCAACATGCAAGCCATTGATGCCACCTGTCCGCTGGTGACCAAGGTTCACCGTGAAGCGGTGCGCTTTGCTCGTGACGACTTTGAAATCTTGCTTATTGGGCACGAAGGCCACGAGGAAGTAGAAGGAACTGCTGGCGAAGCCCCCGACCACGTCACCATCGTGGACGGACCACACGCTGTCCCTCACATCGAGGTCAAGGACCCCAACAAGGTTGTCTGGTTGTCTCAGACCACGCTAAGCGTGGACGAGACCATGGAAACCGTTCGTCTCCTGCGCGAACGCTTTCCCAACCTGCAAGATCCCCCCAGTGATGACATTTGCTACGCAACCCAGAACCGCCAGGTTGCGATCAAGAAGGTTGCCGCCAACTCTGATCTCGTGATTGTGGTCGGTTCTGCGAACTCGTCGAACTCAGTTCGCCTGGTTGAGGTTGCTCTCGAATACGGTGCCAAGGCTTCCTACCGCGTGGACTTCGCTGATGAGATCAAGCAGGAATGGTTCGAGGGCGTCTCTTCAGTCGGCGTCACCAGTGGTGCTTCTGTTCCAGAAGAACTCGTGCAAGATGTTCTCGAAGTGCTTGCCTCGGGTGGATTCACCGAGATTCAAGAAGTGAAGACGGCAGAAGAAGATCTCATCTTCTCGCTGCCGAAAGAACTTCGACCTAAGCGTGCGTCCTAGTCATGTTGCCTAGGAGTCTTCCTTCCCCACGCCTCATCCCTGCTGACTCGGTTCGCCCACTGCGCTGGGGAATCATTGGCCCGGGCATGATTGCGGAAGTATTTACTGACGCCACTCACAAACACACCAACCAGCGTGTGGTGGCCGTGGCCTCACAGACTCCGGGTCGTGCAGAAGCTTTTGCTGAGCCACGCGGCATCGAGGTCGCTCTTGACTCCTACGAAGCCCTCGTGGCACGCCCAGATGTGGACGTTGTCTATGTGGCAACGCATCCACAACACCACCGTGCGCACGCGGAGCTCGCAATTGCTGCCGGCAAGCACGTGCTCATTGAGAAGCCCCTAGCTCCCACTGCAGAAGATGCCCAGGCTATTGCTAATGCTGCGGCAGCAGCAGGAGTGCTGGTGATGGAAGCAATGTGGACTCGCTACCTACCACAAACTGACGTGATTCGTCAGATTGTGTCTGAAGGAATTCTTGGGGAAATCACGCTGGTGCAGTCTGACTTTGGTCAGGCGCTTCACCACATCCCTCGCTTGGTAGATCCCATTGCCGGTGGAGGGTTGCTCGACCTCGGAATCTATAACTTCGCATTCACATCGCTTGTGTTGGGCGCAGCTGAGAAGGTGTCAGCTTCTGGAACACTGACCGCCAGCGGCGTTGATGACACCGTCTCCGTGTTGCTGGGATATCACTCTGGTGCTCAGGCCGCGATCACGACGTCGATCGCTGCGTTTACTCCCACAGCCGCGAGTATCTCCGGCGTGAAGGGAATGCTGACCGTGGGTGAGCCCTTCTTCACGCCCACCTCGCTGACGTTGTTTGGGGCTGACTTCAACCCTGCTGTTGTGGCCACGTGGAAAGACGAGTCCGGCATCGTGGCTCATGAGGGCCTCAGCTATCAAGCAACAGCTTTGGCTTCGTATGTGGAGCAGGGTCTCACTGATTCCCCTGCCCGTCCGCTGTCAGAAGCCGTTTCCGACATCAGCCTGATTCAGCAAGCACGCCACCAGATTGGCGCGTTCTTGACCGGAGAAGCCAGGAACTAGCTACTTGCTTCGCACGGGAGTGAGCTGAGTACTCGCTGGCGCGTTGACCAGAGGCGCCAATGCCAAACCGGCAGCACCGACCATGAGCAGGTTTGCTCCCAGTGCTGCCTGGCGCACCACCATGCGGTCTTGTGACGCGGTGAGCGAGCTCCAGCGGAAGCGAGAGAGCAAGCGGTCAGAGTCGTAGGCAAAGAGCGTGGAGAGGTAACCAGCAAGAAGAATCACTTCTGGGTTGAAGATGTTGACGTAGTTGCCCACGGCAATAGCGAGGGCATCAATCTGTGCTTCTATGATCTTGCGCACCTTGGCTGACTTGTCTGCGGCTAGGGCAGCAGCAAGCTGCTCGTCGTCCGCGTTGATGAGGCCCAGAGCGTTCAGCAGCACATCACGACGCACCAACGATTCCAGTGTTCCGGTGAGACCGGAACCGTCTTCGTTGGGCGAATCCGAGATGCGCACGTGTCCCAGCTCGCCGGCGTAGCCGGCAGCACCGCGGAGCGGGATGCCGTCGTGGATCACGCCACCACCGATACCTCCAGCAGAACCGAAGAGGTAGACGATCTCGCGGAAGCCCTTACCGGCACCAAAGTCACGCTCGGCTAGTGAGCCGAGAGACGCATCGTTATCGATATAGACGGGAAGCCCGGTGAGTTGCTGCAGCATGCGTGCAAAGGGAACTTCTACCCAGTTCAGGTGGGGAGCGAGGCGGACCACGCCATCGGCGTGACGAACCTGCCCGGGGATGGCGACGCCAATACCGGCAATGCGGTAATTGGCAGGCAGATCCTTGCGAAGTTGTTCAATGAGCTTGTTGGCTGTCTCGGCAGCTGTTGTTGCAGCAGGTTGGACCGATGTTGCCTGGCGCACCTTGGCAATGACCTTGCCGGAGAAACTGACGACGCCGACGGTGATGGCGTCAATGTCAGGGTTGACAGCGAAGGCGACAACTTCCTCAGCGGGGGAGACCATCAGGCTGGGGCGGCCGACGCCCTGCGTCGTCACCGCCTCAGATTCGGTAACCAGGCCGAGATCTTCCAGCTCAGTAACCAAGTCAGAGATGGTGGAGCGGTTGAGACCGGTGAGTTCCGTCAGAGCAGAACGTGGCATCTGGCCGGTGCGAGAGAGCAGTGTGAGCACAGCAGAGAGATTGTGTCGACGAATGTCTTCACGGTTGCTGCCCTTGGTCGTCATCGCGTGACGAGCAGGGATGGGTGGGGTTGTACTCACAGCTCCATTGTCTCTAATCAGTGGCAAAAAAGCTAAAGAAAAGATGGGTGACAATTGGTGTTCTTTGTTACAACAAACGATTTTCTTTTTGTTCTGCTACACAACAAATAAAGAAACTTCCCATATTTGTTATGCGTTCGTGACCAAAATCATTTGCTATTTATTTGTTGGCTACGGCAACATAAGAGTGTGGCTCACCGACGAGCCGCCCCCGGACTAGTCCGGGATCCTTTTTTATTTATGAAGGGGGAGAAATGAAGAAGTCTTCATTGATCTCAATCGCTGCACTTACCGCAGTAGCAGCACTTACCCTTTCAGGCTGTGCCAGCAACGGCACTCCTGGCAGCGACACCAACGCTGCAGGTAAGCGCGCATGTGTAATTCTTCCTGACACTGAGTCTTCACCTCGCTACGAGTCACAGGACCGCCCCGCACTTGAGGCAGCACTGACCGAAGCTGGTTTCGAAGCTGACATCCAGAACGCACAGGGTGACACCGCAAAGTACGCAACCATCGGTGACCAGATGCTCAGCAAGGGCTGTGGCGTTATGGTTCTCGACGACTACCAGGGCGCAGGCGTTCAGGTAGCTGAGAAGGCTGCTGCACAGGGTATTCCTGTTATCGCTTACGACCGCCCACTCGAGGGTGCTAACTACTACATCTCGTTCGACAACGAGTACGTAGGTCAGCTCGAAGGTGAGTGCATCGTTGACGGCCTCAAGGCTGCTGGCAAGGACCCCGCAACCGCATCTGTTGTTTACGTAGGTGGAGACCCTGCTGACGGTAACGCAAAGATGTTCTACGACGGTGCTGTAGCAGCTATGTCTGCTGCTGGTATCAAGCCTGCTGCTGAAACTCCTGGTACCTGGGATGGCGCAAAGGCTGGAACCGCATTCGAGCAGGCTTACACCTCTCTCGGTGGCGCTGTTGACGCTGTATGGGTAGCAAACGACACCAACGCTGCTGCAGTTATCAACATCCTCGACAAGAACGGCAAGACCGTTCCTGTTTCTGGTCAGGACGCATCTGTAGCTGGTCTGCAGAACGTACTCCTCGGAAAGCAGACTTGCACCGTGTACAAGCCTGTTGCTCTCGAGGCTGGTGCAGCTGCTGACACCATCATCGCGATCCTCAAGGGTGAACTCCCCACTGCAGACAAGAAGCTTGCAGACGGAACCCCCTTCATCGCTGTTACCCCCATCAAGGTCGGTCCTGAAAAGGTCATCGACGTTGTAACCGCTGGTGACGCAAAGGCATCTGACATCTGCACCGCAGCTCTGGCAGAGGCTTGCGCAAAGTACGGCGTAAAGTAACAACCTTGTAAGTCAGGCTTGGCGCCGATCGTTTTCTCGGTCGGCGCCAAGCTCTTACATCAGTACTTCTTGCAAGAACCGCACCACTGCCCACGCGAGTGACATTCCTCGCCTGAGGCCACAAGTTTTTTATCCGGTCGTCTACATAGAGGCGAACACAATCAAGGGAGATGGGCATGGATGTGCCACTAATTGAACTTGCAAGCGTGAAGAAGAGCTTTGGACCTGTAGAGGTTCTCAAAGGCATCGACTTCAAGGCATATGCAGGT